>NZ_JBVIJC010000030.1:0-122210 GCF_055581605.1 Streptomyces sp. NPDC031418 | reverse complement strand
AACGGTCGCTTCCTTTGTACTCACCCTCTCGGGCTTTCCTCCGGGCGCTTCCCTTCGGTCTTGCGTTTCCGACTCTATCAGATCCTTTCGGCGTCCGATTCCCGGTCGGCGGGATCGTCTCGGAGCTTTCGGCTTTCGCCGTCGGCCCTTTCGACATTCACTACGTTAGCCGATTTCCTCGGCGACTCATAATCGAGTCCCGCGAGTTCGAATTCGGGTACGCGGGCGCACCGAAATCGACCCCGTCAAGGGGCTTGAGCTAGGTAGTGGTTTGGCCGCTCCGGCTGCTGGCGATGCCGTACCCGGTTCAGCGGCTCGGGATACATTACGCACCTTCGCGAACCGCGTCAACTTCGGCGGCGGCGTGGCACATGGGCCCGGTAGGGGCTCACTGTCGGGTCGTCCGCCACCCAGTAGCGCCACGGGTGGCGGTCGCCGTCGCCGCCGTCGCCGGCGACTCCGGTGCGGGGGCCGCTCCGTACCTGGTCGGCGGGGACGGGGGTGCCCTGAAGGACGCGGAGCGGGGTGTCGGCGGAGGTGCACGCGTCGGTGCCGTCGAGGGCCCGGTCGATCTCCAGGGCGGTCGCGAGGCGGGCCGGTCCCTTGGCCAGTTCCTTGTCGTTGCGGGCCGAAAGCCGGCGCTTGCGGGCCAGCTCGGCGCCCTCGATCACTTCACCCGCACGGAGCAGTACGGCGCTCGCCCGGCCCTCGGGGCCGCAGACGAGGTTCATGCAGTGCCACATGCCGTAGGTGAAGTAGACGTACACATGTCCGGGCGGGCCGAACATCACCGCGTTGCGGGCGGTGCGTCCGCGGTAGGCGTGGGAGCCGGGGTCGTTCGGGCCGTCGTACGCCTCCACCTCGGTGAGGCGGACGGCGATCGGGCCGTCGGGGGTGGTCCGGACCAGGATGCGGCCGAGGAGGTCGGGGGCGACCTCGAGGACCGGGCGGTCGAAGAAGTCTCGGGGCAGTGGCATACGGTCCGGGGGCGCGATCATGCCCTCCGAGGGTAGTCCAGACGGGTCATGGGCACGGCGGAACCGGGCGGAGGCGGAGCGCGTTTGTAGGGTCGAGTCCGTTCGTAAAGGGAGAGTCAATGGGGTTCAAGAAGCTGCTCGCGAGCCTGGGGGCCGGCGGGGCCTCGGTCGAGACGGTGCTGACCGAGGTGAATGTCGTACCGGGTGGTGTGGTCCAGGGTGAGGTGCGGATCCAGGGCGGGTCCGTGAACCAGGACATCGAGGGGCTGTCCGTCGGGCTCCAGGCCAAGGTCGAGGTGGAGAGCGGCGACCAGGAGTACAAGCAGGACATCGAGTTCACCAAGGTGCGGCTCGGTGGTGCCTTCGAGCTTCAGGCGGGCGCCGTGCACGCGGTGCCGTTCGGGCTGGAGATCCCCTGGGAGACACCGGTCACGATGATCGACGGGCAGGCGCTGCGCGGGATGCACATCGGGGTGACGACCGAGCTGGCGATCGCGCGGGCCGTGGACTCCTCCGACCTGGACCCGGTGAACGTGCATCCGCTGCCGGCGCAGCAGGCGATCCTGGACGCCTTCATCCAGCTGGGCTTCCGCTTCAAGAACGCGGACATGGAACGCGGGCACATCCGGGGCACCCGGCAGAAGCTGCCGTTCTACCAGGAGATCGAGTTCTGGCCGCCGTCGCAGTACCGGGGGCTGAACCAGGTGGAGCTGAGCTTCGTCGCCGACGAGCACGCCATGGACGTGGTGCTGGAGATGGACAAGAAGCCGGGCCTGTTCAGCGAGGGCTCGGACACCTACCGCTCGTTCCAGGTGGGGCTGAACGACTGGCAGGGGACCGACTGGGCGGCTTACCTGAACCAGTGGCTGTCCGAGGTCGGCGGCAAGCGCAACTGGTTCTAGGCTCGGACCCGCTGGTTCCAGATCATCGATCAGGAGGTACCGAGGTGACCGAGCTCAAGCGCCGGCCGCTCCCCCACGACTTCCATCCGCCCGTGCCGTCGTTCACGGTGACGAGCGCGGATGTCGAGGAGGGCGCGACGCTGAAGAGCGCTCAGGTCTACGCGGAGGGCAACACCTCGCCGCAGCTGCGCTGGGAGGGCTTCCCGCCCGAGACCAAGAGTTTCGCCGTGACCTGCTACGACCCGGACGCGCCGACCGGCAGCGGGTTCTGGCACTGGGTCCTGTTCGACATCCCGGCCACGGTGACGGAGCTGCCGGCCGGTGCGGGCGGCGGAAAGTTCGAGGGGTTGCCCGAGGGCGCCGTACACGCGCGGAACGACTACGGGACGAAGGACTTCGGTGGCGCCGCGCCGCCGCCCGGGGACGGCCCGCACCGGTACGTCTTCACCGTGTACGCGGTGGACCAGGAGAAGCTGGGGCCGGACGCGGATGCCTCGCCGGCGGTGGTCGGCTTCAATCTGCGGTTCCACACGCTCGCGCGTGCCCAGCTCATCGGTGAGTACGAGAACCCTGCGCAGGGCTGAGCAGGACGCGATTTTTCAGCCAGGCGTTCATTGAACGTTTGCCCGCCTCCGGTCTTGGAAGTGATCGGAGGCGGGCATTTTTTATTGCGTTGTCCATCTCGGCGCGCCCGTCCAGAGTTGATCCAAGCCCGCCGGGGGGTGGGCAGGTGCACACGGGAGGTGGGCTGGATGCGTGACACGTTGGTCCTCAACGCGAGCTTCGAACCGCTGTCTACGGTGACTCTGAACCGAGCCGTCGTCCTGGTGCTCCAGGACAAGGCCGTCGTCGAGCAGGCCCATCCCGAACTGCGTATGCGCGGTGCCGATGTGGACATACCCGTGCCCCGGGTGATCAGGCTGTGCCGGTATGTGCGGGTGCCGTTCCGAAGACAAGCTCCGTGGTCGCGGCGGGGGGTGCTGGTGCGGGACCGGCACCGGTGCGCGTACTGCGGGCGCAGGGCGACGACCGTGGACCATGTGGTGCCGCGGGCGCAGGGTGGGCAGGACACGTGGCTGAACACGGTGGCCGCGTGCGCGGAGGACAATCACCGCAAGGCCGACCGGACTCCGGCTCAGGCCGGTATGGAGTTGCTGCGGGAGCCGTTCGAGCCGACGCCGGCGGACGCGATGCTGCTGGCCTTGGGGGTCGAGGAGTTCGAGGCTCTGCCGAGGTGGCTGGCTCGGGACGCTGCGTGACCCGGTTCCCCGCGCCCCCTGGAAGGGCGCGGGGCGGAGCCGGCGTTTCCCGGTGACCCTCTAGGACCCTCTAGTCGATGTTCGGCCTCTCGCGGCGTTCCGTGCTGCCGCCGTTGCCGTTGCCCGCGGAGCCGTTGTTGCCCGAACCGCCGCCGAGGGGGCCGAAGTTGCCCATGGCGCCGGAGAGGCCCTTGAGGGCGTCGCCGATTTCACTGGGGACGATCCAGAGCTTGTTGGCGTCCCCCTCGGCGATCTTCGGGAGCATCTGGAGGTACTGGTAGGAGAGCAGCTTCTGGTCCGGGTCGCCGGCGTGGATGGCCTCGAAGACCGTGCGGACGGCCTGGGCCTCGCCCTCGGCGCGCAGTGCGGCTGCCTTGGCCTCACCCTCGGCGCGCAGGATCTGGGACTGCTTCTCGCCCTCGGCGGTGAGGATGGCCGCCTGGCGGGTGCCTTCGGCGGTGAGGATCGCGGCGCGCTTGTCACGGTCGGCGCGCATCTGCTTCTCCATCGAGTCCTGGATGGAGGTCGGGGGCTCGATGGCCTTCAGTTCCACGCGGTTGACGCGGATGCCCCACTTGCCGGTGGCCTCGTCGAGGACGCCGCGCAGGGCCGCGTTGATCTCCTCGCGGGAGGTCAGGGTGCGTTCCAGGTCCATGCCGCCGATGATGTTGCGCAGCGTGGTGACGGTGAGCTGCTCGATGGCCTGGATGTAGCTGGCGACCTCGTAGGTGGCGGCCCGGGCGTCGGTCACCTGGTAGTAGATGACCGTGTCGATGTTGACGACCAGGTTGTCCTGGGTGATCACCGGCTGCGGCGGGAACGGTACAACCTGTTCGCGCAGGTCGATGCGGTTGCGGATGGTGTCGATGAACGGGACCACGATGTTGAGGCCCGCGTTCAGCGTGCGCGTGTAGCGGCCGAAGCGCTCCACGATGGCCGCGCTCGCTTGTGGGATCACCTGGATGGTCTTGATCAGGGCGATGAAGACCAACACCACCAGAATGATCAGGACGATGATGACCGGTTCCATCGTGTCCCCGTACCCTTCTCCGCCTCGGCGCCTTGGCAGATCTTATGGCTGTTGAAGATCTTGCTGGTCGAGTCTGTCAGACGGCCGCCCAACTCGTGGGCAGGTTCCGTCAGATGACGATCGCGGTGGCTCCTTCGATCTCCACGACGTCCACCTCCTGGCCCACTTCGTAGGCGCGGCCGGTGTCCAGGGCGCGTGCCGACCAGACCTCTCCGGCGAGTTTGATCCGGCCGCCGGAGCCGTCGACGCGCTCCAGTACGACGGCCTGGCGGCCCTTCAACGCATCGATGCCCGTGGCGAGTTGGGGGCGCTGTCTGGTGTGCCGGTTGGCGATCGGCCGTACCACGGCGATGAGCGCGACGGAGACGGCGAGGAACACGAGTACCTGGAGCACGGCGTCGAAGCCGAGTCCGGCGGCGCCCGCGGCGGCGACCGCGCCCACCGCGAGCATGCCGAACTCGGGCATGGCGGTGACGACCAGCGGGATTCCGAGTGCCGCCGCGCCGACGAGCCACCACACCCATGCGTCGATGTTCACATGGTCATGGTAGGGCCGTGGTCGGGCGGCGGACAGGGCGCACGGCGAGGCGCGGCGGGGTCAGGACAGCGGCAGGCCCTGGGCGGTCCAGCGGTCGCCGACCTGCTCCACGACGAGCGGGAGGCCGAAGCAGAGGGAGAGGTTGCGGGAGGTCAGCTCCAGCTCGATCGGGCCCGCGGCGAGGACCTTGCCCTGGCGGATCATGAGGACGTGGGTGAATCCGGGGGCGATCTCCTCGACGTGGTGCGTGACCATGATCATCGAGGGGGCGATGGGGTCGCGGGCGAGCCGGCCGAGGCGGCGGACCAGGTCCTCGCGGCCGCCGAGGTCGAGTCCGGCGGCGGGCTCGTCCAGCAGGAGCAGCTCGGGGTCGGTCATCAGGGCGCGGGCGATCAGGGTGCGCTTGCGCTCGCCCTCGGAGAGGGTGCCGAACCGGCGGTCGAGGTAGTCGCTCATGCCGAGGCGGTCGAGGAAGGCGCGGGCGCGCTGCTCGTCGATCTCGTCGTACTCCTCCTGCCAGCCGGCGGTCATGCCGTAGGCGGCGGTGAGGACGGTCTGGAGGACGGTCTGGCGCTTGGGGAGCTTCTCGGCGAGGGCGATGCCGGCCACACCGATGCGGGGGCGCAGCTCGAAGACGTCGGTGCCGGGCTTGCCGAGGGTCTCGCCGAGGATGGTGGCGGTGCCCTTGCTGGGGAAGAGGTAGCTGGACGCGACGTTCAGGAGGGTGGTCTTGCCGGCGCCGTTGGGGCCGAGGATGACCCAGCGCTCGCCCTCCTTCACCGACCAGGAGACCTGGTCCACCAGAGCCCGGCCCTCGCGGACCACGGATACGTCCTGAAGCTCCAGAACATCGCTCATGAGCGCGTTGTCTCCCCTTGCAGTGTGGCCGGTCTCGGCTGTCGCGTACGCCTGTGGCTCGGTCCGCCGCGCCAGGTGGGCGCAGCCCTTATGAAATCTACGCCACGAGCGCCCCGCTCCATTCCATCGGTCCTGTCCTTAGGGTGGAGGCATGCTCTCGGAACCGCGTTCAGGACGCCTCGCCGCTTGGGGAAATGCCCTTTTGGCCGGACTTGTCTCTCCGGATGACGCCGTGCTCGCCATCGTGGGCGAGGACGCGGTGCACCGGGTGGAGGGGCTGCCGGACGAGTCCGGGCCGGTCGGGCTCACGCTCGCCCTGGGGCGGCTGCGCAGGCTGGGGGTGACCGCGCTGCGGGTGGCGCTGCCGGCGCCGGGGCATCCGCTGGGGCTGAGCGGGCCGCCGGAGTTCAATGCGCGGGCGCTTCAGGCCGAGGAGGCGGTGGTCTGTCACGGCGCCGCGTTCGGGCTGGTCCCGGAGGTCTACGAGGCGGGGCCCGCCAGTGATGTGCATGCCGAGGTGGCCTGGCATGTGCTGCCGGTGCGGGAGGCGCCGCCCGCCGATGTGCCCTCGCTGGGCGAGGCGGAGCGGGAGCTGGCGGAGGCGCTGCGGGACGCGACCGAGCTGCTGTCGAAGCTGGATGTCGCCGGGTCGGGTCCGGTGGCGGAGGCGGCGATCGACGCGTACCGGGCGCGGGCCGAGCGCGGGCGGGAGGTGCTGGCGCCGGGGTATCCGCCGCGTGCGGTGCGGGTACTGGAGCTGGCGCAGCGGGTGGCGCTGCTGGTGTCGCTGGCGTACGGCGGCGGGCACGGGGGCGCGGTCAGCTCCAGCGAGATCGCGGCGCGGGCGGAGGCGCTCAGGCCGGTGGAGCGGACGGCGCGGCGGGCCCAGGTGGCCGCGTACAACTCGGTCGTGGAGGAGCGGGAGCGGGGCATGCGGTAGGCCGGCGGGGACGGCCGGGGGTCGGCCTCGGACCGTCCGCCGGTCGGGCCGGCCTGCGCCGGAGCGGGCGAGGTCGGTGGGCGGCGGCCTGGCAGGCCTCCCGGTGCACACGGGAGGCCTGAGGTCGTGGTCGGCCGAACCTCAGTGGTTGAGGCCGAGGTTGCCGAAGGCCGGGTTCAGCACGCCGATGACGTTCACGCTGTTGCCGACCGCGTTGACCGGGATGTGCACCGGCACCTGAGCGACGTTGCCCGAGACGACACCCGGGGAGCCGTGGGCCTCGCCGGCGGCGATGGAGCCGTCGGTGGCGGAGGCCAGGCCCGCGCCGGCGGCCACCAGGCCACCGGCCACCATCGTCACGGCCGCTGCCTTCTTCAGGTTCTTCACTTTCCAACCCCTCTTAGCGTCCACCGCGGCGGTGCGCCGCGGTTACGCACTGAAGAACGCCGGGGGCCGCCAGAGGATGCGCCGTCCGGGTGACATTCCCACGACGGTATGAATCTCAGCCTGGCCGGTTGCCGCGGGTGAGGTCCTGGGCAGGGCGTTTCAGCCGGTCACGCCGTGGCGTACGGCCCAGAGCGCGGCCTGGGTGCGGTCGGCGAGGTCGAGCTTCATCAGGATGTTGGAGACATGGGTCTTCACGGTCTTCTCGGACAGGACGAGGGCGCGGGCGATCTCCCGGTTGGACCGGCCGTCCGCGATCAGGCCGAGCACCTCGCGCTCCCGCTCGGTGAGCGAGCCGCCCCTGCCCTGGCCGGAGTTGGCCTCCTCCTGGGAGAGCAGGGCGCCGGCGACCTCCGGCTGGAGCAGGACGTGTCCCGCGTGCACGGAACGGATGGCGCCGGCCAGGGCGTCCGGGTCGATGTCCTTGTAGACGTACCCGGCGGCGCCCGCGCGCAGGGCCGGGACGACCGTGCGCTGTTCGGTGAAGCTGGTGACGATCAGCACGCGCGCGGGGTTGGCGAGTTCGCGGAGCCTGCGCAGGGCGTCGATGCCGTCCATGCCCGGCATCTTGACGTCCATGAGGACGACGTCGGGCCGTAGCTCCTCGGCGCGGGCGACGCCCTCGGCGCCGTCGGCGGCCTCGCCGACGACCTCTATGTCGTCCTGTACCTCCAGGAAGGTGCGCAGGCCCCGGCGGACGACCTGGTGGTCGTCCACGAGCAGCACCTTGATCGGGTCAGCCACCGGGGACCTCCATCTCGATGACGGTGCCCTTGCCGGGCGCCGATTCCACGGTCAGCGTGCCGCCCACGCCGCTCGCCCGGTCCCGCATGGAGACCAGGCCCAGGTGGCGCCCGGCGCGGCGGACCGCCTTGGGGTCGAAGCCGGCGCCGTCGTCGGTGACGCGCAGGACGGTGCCGCTGCCGCGCCGCTCCACGCGCACGTCGACCTGTGCGGCGTCGGAGTGGCGCAGGGCGTTGTGCAGGGCCTCCTGGGCGACCCGCAGCAGGGCCTCCTCCTGGGCGGCGGGCAGGGCGCGGAAGCCGTTGACGGCGAAGGTCACACGGGCGGTGTGGGCGCGGTCGAGGACCTGGATCTGGGTGCGCAGGGTGGCGATCAGGCCGTCCTCGTCCAGGGCGGCGGGCCGCAACTCCACGACGGCGGCGCGCAGTTCGTCGGCGGCCTCGGCGGCGAGCGCGGCGACCTGGTGCAGTTCGCCCTTGGCGCGCGCGGGGTCGCGGTCGACGAGGGCGGCCGCCGCCTGGGCGGTCAGGCGCAGCGAGAAGAGCTTCTGGCTGACCGCGTCGTGCAGCTCGTGGGCGAGGCGGGAGCGCTCCTCGGCGATGGTCAGCTCACGGCTGCGTTCGTAGAGCCGCGCGTTGGTCAGGGCGATGGCGGCGTGCTGGGCGAGGATGCCGAGCAGTTCCTCGTCCTCGGCCGTGAAGCCGCAACGGCCGTCCCTTTTGGGGCAGTTCTTGTTGGCGAGGAAGAGTGCGCCGATGACCTCGTCGTCGTCGCGGATCGGCAGGCCCAGGAAGTCGACCAGGTCCGGGTGGGCGGACGGCCAGCCCTCGAAGCGGGGGTCCTTGCGCACGTCGGCGAGGCGCTCGGGGCGGGCCTCGCGCAGCATGGCGGCGAGGATGCCGTGCTGGCGGGGCAGCGGGCCGATCGCCTTCCACTGGGCGTCGCTGACACCGTCCACCACGAACTGGGCGAAGCCGCCGTGGTCGTCGGGGACGCCGAGGGCGGCGTACTGCGCGTCGAGCAGCTCGCGGGCGGAGGCGACGATCGTCTTGAGGACGTCGCGCACCTCCAGATGCCTGCTCATGGCCAGCAGCGCGGAACTGACCGCGGCGAGGCCGGACCGGGGGGCGTGACTCATGACCTCACGGTACCGGCGGGGTGTGACAGCGAGGATCGGACCGGTGACGGCCCGGGCCCGGTCCGCTGGTCCTAGGACGCCCGGTCTAGGGCGGCCGGTCCGGGGCCCATGACCCAGGGCGGGCGGCGTACGTCGAAGGGCCCCTGGGAGTTGCGGCCCGCGTCCGAGGCGGTGGGGCCGGTGCCGTTCCTAGGTTGTGGTCACCGCCCGGCGCGGGCGGTGGGCGACGAGGGGACGGTAGTCATGCCGGTAGCGATCATCACGGGGGCCTCGAAGGGGCTGGGGCGGGCGCTCGCCGGGGCGCTGGCCGCGCGGGGCTGGGATCTGGTGCTGGACGCCCGGGGCGCGCAGGCCCTGAAGGAGGCCGCGGCGGCCGTCGCCGGGCCCGGTACCCGGGTGGCGGCGCTGGCCGGGGACGTCACCGACGCGGGGCACCGGGCGGAGCTGGTGGCGGCGGCGCGCGCGTTCGGCGGGCTGGACCTGGTCGTGAACAACGCGGGGATCCTCGGGGCCGAGCCCCTGGTGCCGCTCGGCGAGCAGCCGCTGGACGGCTTCCGGGCCGCGCTGGAGACCAATGTGGTGGCCCCGCTGGGGCTGCTCCAGGAGGCGCTGCCGCTGTTGCGCGAGGCCCCGGCCGGTGCGGTGGTCAACGTGAGTTCGGACGCGGCGGTGGAGGCCTACCGGACCTGGGGTGCGTACGGGGCGACGAAGGCCGCGGTGGACCAGCTCTCGGCGGTGCTGGCGGTGGAGGAGCCGGGGCTGCGGGTCTGGTGGGTCGATCCGGGCGGTATGCGGACCGGCATGCTGGCCGCGGCCGAGCCCGGTGCGGACCTGTCGGGGACGCCGGCGCCCGAGGAGGTCGCGCCCGACTTCCTGCGCCTGCTGGACCGGCGCCCGGTGAGCGGCCGGTACACGGCGACGGCGCTGCGGGAGGCACAGTGACCCTCACCCTGGAGGTGCCGCCGGAGCTGTCCGCGCGCGTGCCGGCCGAGCAGCGGGGTCCGGGCCTGGACCGGGACGACGTACGGCTGCTGGTGTCGCGCGGTACGGAGGTGACGCGGCAGGCGTTCCGGGAGCTGCCGCGGCTGCTGCGGGCCGGGGACCTGCTGGTGGTGAACACCTCGGCCACGCTGCCCGCCGCGGTGGACGGGCGGATCGGGCACACGCGTGTGGTGGTGCACTTCTCCACCCGCGGGGACGACGGCCGGTGGGCGGTGGAACTGCGGGAACCCGACGGGCGCGGTACTACGCGCGCACGTGCGGGCATGGCCGCGGAGGTGGAGGTGGCGGGCGGGGCGCGGCTGGTGCTGGAGGAGCCGCTGAGTCCGCGCGGGGAGCGGCTCTGGTGGGCGCGGGCGAGCGGGGCCGAGGTGCCCGGTCTGCTGCGGGCGCACGGCCGGCCGATCCGCTACTCCTATACGGAGCGCGACCAGCCCCTGTCCGTCTACCAGACGGTGTTCGCGCTGCCCTCCGCGGACGGGGCGGGCAGCGCGGAGATGCCGAGCGCGGCGCGGCCCTTCACCGCGCGGCTGGTGGCGGAGCTGGTGAGCCGGGGGGTTCAGTTCGCGCCGGTCACGCTGCATACAGGGGTGTCGTCGGCGGAGGCGCACGAGCCGCCGTACCCGGAGCGGTTCGCGGTGCCGGAGACGTCGGCGCGGCTGGTCAACGCGGTCCGGGCGGGCGGTGGCAGGGTGATCGCGGTCGGTACGACGGCGGTGCGCGCCCTGGAGTCGGCCGCCGGGGCCGACGGGGTGGTGCGGGCGGCCGGGGGCTGGACCGGTCTGGTGGTCACTCCGGAGCGCGGGGTGCGGGTGGTGGACGGACTGCTGACCGGGCTGCACGAGCCGGAGGCGTCCCATCTGCTGATGCTGGAGGCGGTCGCGGGGCGGGCCGCGGTCGTCCGCGCCTACGAGGAGGCGCTGCGTGCGCTCTTCCTGTGGCACGAGTTCGGGGACGTGCATCTCCTCCTGCCGGATGAGGCCACTCACACAGAGCGTTGCGACGGCAACTCCTGGTGAGACTGTTACACGGTCGATGTGAGCCCGCGCATAGGGCCCACATCACGTACGAACGGGCATAGGAGAGAGAGTGTCCCCGCATGAACGGGGCAGACGGTCTGGTCTGTCCCGTTTTGCCCTTCCCTGATCCACTACCCGGGATCGTAGGTCACATCTTTGCCAGGGCATTTTGCGCCCGCTAAGAATTGCTCCGTCGCTCAGCGCCGTGGGTCACCGGCCCGCGGCGTTCGTGTGGGAGGAGCCGATTCCCCCGGCGGACGCAGGAGCGACCTCCGCGCTATCGAAGAGGTCCATCAGCCATGCCCAAGAACATCCTCAGTCGTGCTCGTAGTCGGGCCCTGACCAAGCAGCACCGGATCGCCCTCGCCGGCGTCGCCGCCCTCGGCACCGCCGCGCTCGCCTTCTCGGCCGTCCCCAGCAGCGCCGAGACCGTCACCACGGGCGCCCCGGCCACGACCGCCCAGGTCGCCTCGGGTGCCGCCCTGAAGAACGTCAAGGGCACGGTCACCGACCAGCTCGCCGGCCAGAGCGTCAAGCTCGACGCCTTCGCGGCGAAGAAGAAGGCCGAGGACGCGGCCGCCGCCAAGCAGCGCGCCGAGGCCGCCGCGAAGAAGCAGGCCGCCGCCGCTGCCGCGCAGAAGGCCGCCCAGAAGGCCGCGCAGGAGCGCGCCGCCCAGGCCGCCGCGAACCGCTCCGTGCAGCGCCCGCAGATGGAGACCGTCGCCGCGAAGACCTACGCGAACAACCTCGACGGCTGGATCCGGCACTCGCTGGACATCATGCGGCAGAACAACATCCCGGGCTCCTACAACGGCCTGTACCGCAACATCATGCGTGAGTCCTCGGGCAACCCGATGGCCATCAACAACTGGGACATCAACGCGGTCAACGGCATCCCGTCCAAGGGCCTGCTCCAGGTGATCCAGCCCACCTTCAACGCGTACCACGTGGCCGGCACCTCCCTGAACATCTACGACCCGGTCGCCAACATCACCGCCGCCGCCAACTACGCGGCCCACCGGTACGGCTCGATCGACAACGTCAACAGCGCGTACTGAGGTCTGGCGCGGACCTCTGCGACGTAGCGCCGAAGGGCGGCACCCCATCGCGGGGTGCCGCCCTTCGGCGTCGTACGGGCGCGGTTACTTGCGCATGACCTCCGGCTCGTGGCGGCGCAGGAAGCGGGCCACGAAGAAGCCGCAGAGCACGCCCAGGCCCACCAGCACACCCATGTCGGTGAACCACTGGCCGAGCGAGTGGTCCCACAGCGGGTCCGGGTCGGTGGCGTCCCAGGGCAGCAGCACGTTCAGCTGGGCCGTGGTGCCCGCGGCGGACACCGCCCAGCGGGCCGGCATCAGCCAGGCGACCTGCTCGACGCCGACCTTGCCGTGCAGCTGGAAGAGGCAGCCGGTGAAGACGACCTGGACGATCGCGAACATCACCAGCAGCGGCATGGTCTTCTCGGCGGTCTTCACCAGCGAGGAGATGATCAGGCCGAACATCATCGAGGTGAAGCCGAGCGCCATGATCGGCAGGGTCAGCTCCAGGACCGGCCAGTCCTTCAGCAGCAGGCCCTGCTGCGGCACCTTGTCGCCGCGGTAGAGCAGACCGATCGCGCCGATGATGCCGCCTTGCAGCATGGTGATCAGGCCGAGCACGATCACCTTGGACATCAGGTACGCCGAGCGGGACAGGCCGGTGGCGCGCTCCCGTTCGTAGATGACCCGTTCCTTGATCAGCTCACGCACCGAGTTGGCGGCACCCGCGAAGCAGGCGCCCACCGCGAGGATGAGCAGGATCGTGCTGCCGTCCCGGTTGGAGAAGTGGGTCCGCGCCGGGCCGAGGCCGAGGCCGTAGTCGGCGGGGATCAGCACGCTCACCACACCGAGCACGGCCGGCAGCAGGAACATCAGGGCGATGAAGCCGCGGTCCGAGACGATCACCGAGGTGTAGCGGCGGATCAGGGTGGCCAGCTGCGAGCCCCAGCTCTGCGGCTTGGGCGGCCTGATCGGCTGCATCGGATGCATCGGTACGGCCTGCGGGGCGACCGCGTCGATGTCCGCGGCGTACATCTGGTAGTGCTGCGAGCCCTTCCAGCGGCCCGCCCAGTCGTAGTCGCGGTAGTTCTCGAAGGCGGAGAAGACATCGGCCCAGGTGTCGTAGCCGAAGAAGTTCAGCGCCTCCTCCGGCGGGCCGAAGTAGGCGACCGCGCCGCCCGGCGCCATCACCAGCAGCTTGTCACACAGCGCCAGCTCGGCCACCGAGTGGGTGACGACGAGGACCGTACGGCCGTCGTCGGCGAGGCCGCGCAGCAGCTGCATGACGTCGCGGTCCATGCCCGGGTCGAGGCCGGAGGTCGGCTCGTCCAGGAAGATCAGCGACGGCTTGGTGAGCAGTTCCAGGGCCACCGAGACGCGCTTGCGCTGACCGCCGGAGAGGGAGGTGACCTTCTTGTCCTTGTGGATGTCGAGCTTCAGCTCGCGCAGCACCTCGTCGATCCGGGCGTCGCGCTCCTGCGCGGTGGTGTCGGCGGGGAAGCGCAGCTTGGCCGCGTACTTCAGCGCCTTCCGGACGGTCAGCTCCTTGTGCAGGATGTCGTCCTGCGGGACCAGACCGATGCGCTGGCGCAGCTCGGCGAACTGCTTGTACAGGTTCCGGTTGTCGTACAGCACCTCGCCCTGGTTGGCGGGCCGGTAGCCGGTGAGCGCCTTCAGCAGGGTCGACTTGCCGGAGCCGGACGGGCCGATGACCGCGATCAGGGACTTCTCCGGGACGCCGAAGGAGACGTCCTTGAGGATCTGCTTGCCGCCGTCGACCGTGACGGTCAGGTGGCGCGCGGAGAAGGAGACCTCACCGGTGTCGACGAACTCCTCGAGGCGGTCGCCGACGATCCGGAAGGTGGAGTGACCGACGCCGACGATGTCGGCCGGGCCCAGCTGGACCGAGCCGCCCTTGGGCACCGGGTGACCGTTGACGTAGGTGCCGTTGTGCGAGCCCAGGTCGCGGATCTCGAACCGGCCGTCGGGCGTCGTGTGGAACTCGGCGTGGTGCCGGGAGACCTGGAGGTCGGAGACGACGAGGTCGTTCTCCAGGGCACGGCCGATCCGCATCACACGGCCCAGCGCGAACTGGTGGAACGTGGTGGGGCTGCGGTCGCCGTGCGCCGGCGGCGCCCCCGCGCCTCCACCGGGCGCGTGCTGCGCGTACTGGTCGGCGGGACCGCCCTGCTGCTGCGGGAACGCCGGTGCCTGCTGCGGCTGCTGCCAGCCGGCCTGCGGAGCCTGCTGGTGCACCGGTGCCTGGTGCGGCACGCCCTGCTGCGGCATCGCCTGCTGCGGTGCCGGAGCCTGCTGGGCCCAGCCGGGTGCCCCGGCGCCCTGCGCGGCGTACGGCGCCGACTGCGGCCGGCTCGCGACGGCCGCCGAGAGGCTCACCCGCGGTCCGTCCGTCGCGTTACCGAGGTGCAGCGCCGTGCCCGGGCCGATCTCCAGCTGCTGGATCCGCTGGCCCTGCACGAATGTGCCATTGGTGCTGCCATGGTCCTCGACGGCCCAACTGCGGCCGTTGAAGCTGACCGTGGCGTGCCGCCAGGAGACCCTGGCGTCGTCGAAGACGAGATCACCCTGCGGATCGCGTCCCAGGGTGTACGACCTGGACGGATCGAGCGTCCATGTCTGTCCGTTTGATTCCAGTACGAGTTCCGGCACTCCATGCCCCACTGAGTTGTCCCCCGAATTACCCCCGTCGCAGGGAGTCTAGGGATGTCGAACATCGGGGGGAACTATTTCAGGCTTGGCCCCCTGACTGAAACCCGGGCCTTGCCAACAGCGCCGGCATACGCATCCGTACGCCCGTTGACGGCCCGGCGGCCGGGCCGGAGAGTGGTGGTTCGCGGGCGCTTTCCGGGTGATTCCCGGGTGATTCCCGCGCGGGGGGACAAGCGCGGCGGTGCGTGCCGCCCGGCGGATCGGGGGGTCTGCGATGAGCGCTGGCACGGACGCCGGGACCGCGCGGCACGGTACGGCAGTGCCCTGGACGGACGTGCTGGTGTCCGCGATCGCCGCGGTCAGCTGGGCGTTGCTCGGGATGACGGGCACGGCCGCGCTCGGTCTGCATCTGCTCGGGGCCGACTCCGCGGGCTCACCGGGCCCCATGACGGCGGCCGTTGTGGCCCTCGGTGCCGGTGGTGCGGTCACACCGTCGGGCGATGTGTCCGTCTTCGGACTGAAAGGGGCCACGGCGCATGCCGCCATCGAGATCACGCCACTCGGGGTGAGCCTGGTCGGTGCGCTGCTGCTGTCCTGGTTCTTCCTACGGTCCCTGCGGTCGGCCGGTGTTGCGGTGGCCCCCGGTGAACTGCTGGCCCGCGCGGGGGCGGTGGTCGCGCTCTTCGAGGCGATGCTGGGCGTTCTCGCCTGGGCCGGTCACGATGTCATCACGTTCGACGGCGACCGGCTCGGCCCGGACCGGCTGCCGGGCGGAGGCCGCTCGGTGCGCATCCCCGGGGTCGGGGACATCGGCGGGCTGCTGCCGGACCACATCGGCCATCTGGTGCATGCCAGGGCCACGGTCGGCTTCGCGGTGGACCCCGCGGCGACGCTGCTCGGTGGGCTCGGCTGGAGCACCGGCGTCCTGCTGCTCGCCCTGCTCGCCTCGCGCCGCGCTCCGCTGCCGCCCGGCTGGGGCGTGCTGCACCGGGTGGTGCGGCCGGCCGTCTCGGCGCTCGTCACCGTGGGGCTGGTGGCCGTGGCGGCGGGGCTCGCGGCGGCCGGGTACGCGGCGATCGGCGACGCGCATCCGCGGCGGATCGCCGGCGTGGCACTGCTCGGCACGCCGAACGGGGTCTGGCTGGGCGTGCCGCTCGGCCTGTTCGTCCCCTGGACCGGCAGCGCCACCGGCACCCTCGGCCACCTGCTCCCCCATCCCCTGGACCGGCTTCTCACCCCCCACTCCGACCAGCCGGTGACGGTGGTCCGGCTGGCGGACCTGGACGGCCGGGTGTGGCTGCTGCCGGTGGCGGCGGCGCTGCTGATGCTGCTGGCGGGGGTGCTGGTCGGGGTGCGGACGGAGGTGGTGCGGTCGGCCGGGGGCGGCCTCGGGTTCGCCGGTCGCTGTGCCCTGCGGCTGGGTGCCGTGACCGGCCTCGCCCTGCCGCTGCTCACCTGGCTGACCGGCCTCTCCGCCCACGCCTCCCTCTCCGTCCTCGGCGTCGACGTCTTCGGCGCGGGCGTCGAACTCCACGCACGGCTGGGCATGGCACTGCTGCTGGGCGCGGTCTGGGGTGCGGCCGCGGGGGCGGCCGGAGCACTGCTGACGTGGGTGACCGGGGTGGCTGGCACACGGGCGGTCCCGGGGGCGCGGGGCGGGGGGTACGGCGGTGAGGTGGAGGGTGCCGCGGACGGCGGTGGGGTGGGTGGGGTCGGGTACGGCGGTGAGGTGGGTGGTGCGGGGTACGGCGGCGGGGCGGAGGAGGACGGGGCCGCGGGTCGCGTCGGGCCGTATCACCCGGGGAAGCCGCACCGGCCGCCCAACCCGGACACCAATCCCTATCTCCGGATGCCGGAGGAGCCGCGTGACGCGGGAACCGGACCGGGCGGCGACGACATGTACGGTGCGCCGACCATCGGCGGACCACTCGGCCCGGTTCCCCCGCGGCCACGGAGGGTCAGGCCCGAGTGGCCACCGCCACCACCCCCGCCCCCGCGGGACCCCGGCGGGCCGAGGCGGGACCGGGGCTGAGAAGGCGGACTCGGCCGGCCGCAGCCCTCTGGGGGCGCGGGGCTGTGTCTGATATGCGGCTCCGCCGCGTGGGCGCGACCAGCCACGAACAACCCGCACCCGCAGACGCCGCACACCCCCCTCCCCGGCCCTCTCCCGGCCGCGCGGAGCGCACATGCGGGGGTACGGGGTCTCATGGCACAGTCGGGGTGGGACGGGTGGCGATGCGCGGCAAGGGACCCGTGTCGGCTCGCGGCAAGATTCCCGACACCCCGCCGACACCCATTGTTCCGTGTCCGTCAGGCGGACCTCGGCGGCGGAAGGCACTGGGTGCCGGATACGGTGGTGACACCATGAGCGCTTCGCAGACCTCCGAGGTCCCCACTCTCCTCGTCAAGATCTTCGGCAAGGACAGGCCGGGCATCACGGCCGGCCTCTTCGACACCCTCGCCGCGTACTCCGTCGACGTCGTCGACATCGAGCAGGTCGTCACCCGGGGCCGCCTGGTGCTGTGCGTCCTGGTGACCGAGCCGCCCGCCGCCCTGGAGGGCGATCTGCGCGCGACCGTGCACAGCTGGGCCGAGTCGATGAAGATGCAGGCGGAGATCATCTCGGGCCACGGCGACAACCAGCCGCGTGGTCTCGGCCGCTCCCTGGTGACCGTCCTCGGCCATCCGCTCACCGCCGAGTCGACCGCCGCCATCGCCGCCCGGATAGCGAAGGCCGGCGGCAACATCGACCGTATCTTCCGGCTCGCCAAGTACCCGGTGACGGCCGTGGAGTTCGCCGTCTCCGGCGTGGAGACGGAACCGTTGCGCACCGCCCTGGTGTCGGACGCCGCGGCACTGGGTGTCGACATCGCGGTCGTCGCGGCGGGCCTGCACCGGCGCGCTCAGCGGCTGGTGGTCATGGATGTGGACTCCACGCTGATCCAGGACGAGGTCATCGAGCTGTTCGCCGCGCACGCGGGCTGCGAGGACAAGGTCGCCGAGGTGACGGCGGCGGCGATGCGCGGAGAGCTGGACTTCGAGCAGTCGCTGCACGCGCGGGTGGCTCTGCTGGCCGGGCTGGACGCCTCGGTGGTGGAGAAGGTGCGCCGCGAGGTCCGGCTGACGCCGGGGGCGCGCACCCTCATCCGCACGCTGAAGCGGCTCGGCTACCAGGTGGGTGTGGTCTCCGGTGGCTTCACCCAGGTCACGGACGATCTGAAGGACCGGCTCGGGCTCGATTTCGCCCAGGCCAACACGCTGGAGATCGTCGACGGCAAGCTGACCGGCCGGGTCACCGGGGAGATCGTGGACCGCGCGGGCAAGGCGCGGCTGCTGCGCCGGTTCGCCGCGGAGGCCGGGGTGCCGCTGTCGCAGACGGTGGCGATCGGCGACGGCGCCAACGACCTGGACATGCTGAACGCGGCCGGTCTGGGCGTGGCGTTCAACGCGAAGCCGGTGGTGCGGGAGGCGGCGCACACGGCGGTGAACTTCCCGTTCCTGGACACGGTCCTGTATCTGCTGGGCATCACCCGTGAAGAGGTCGAGGCGGCGGACACGCACGACGAGGACTGACCCGGTCCGACTGCGAGGGGCCCGGCACCTGTGGGGTGCCGGGCCCTTCGGCGTACCGGGTCCGGTGCCGGACGGATCGGAGGGCGTCAGGACCGGGTCACTGTGAGGGTCACTCCGAGGGCGCCCAGTAGTCCATGAGCGTGGCGACGCCCGGCTCCAGGCTCTTCCAGAGGCCGTCGAAGCTGAGCAGCGCGAAGCCGGCGGCGGGGAAGCCGCGGCGGTTCATCCGCTCCCGGGCGTCGCCCTCGGCAGCCCCCGACAGGATGTCGGCGAGGCCGTGCACCCCCGGGTTGTGGCCGATGAGGATCACGTTCCGCGCGTCGTCCGGGAGCTCGTTGAGCACGGCGATCAGCTCGCCGGGCGAGGCCTCGTACACCCGCTCCTCGTAGACGGTCTTCGGCCGGTGTGCCAGTTCATGGACGGCGAGCTTCCAGGTCTCGCGGGTCCGGACGGCGGTGGAGCACAGGGCCAGGTCGAAGGCGATGCCGGTGCCGGCCAGCTTGCGTCCGGCGACCGCTGCGTCCGTACGGCCTCGCTCGGCGAGCGGACGCTCATGGTCGGACACCTGGGGCCAGTCGGCTTTCGCATGCCGGAAGAGGACGATCCTGCGGGGTTCTGCGACGCTCATGGGACCCAGCTTCGCATGAAACAGGCCATGTGGCGCAGGGAGTTGGCTGGGTGATCCACCGCGCGCGGAGTCCCGCTCAGCGCGCGAGGAGCTGCCGGGCGCGCTCGACGAGCTGGGTGATCGCCGGGCCGTCGGTCGCCGCGTGCGCGTCGGCCGGGTTCAGTATCAGCAGGAGCAGTGCGACGAACCCGAGCGCGGGCAGGGCGAGGGCCCACCAGGGCAGCCGGATGTCGACTCCACCCGTGGTCGCCGGGTGGGGCCGGGAGTCGGTGCGGGCCGGCATGGTCGCCTCCGTGGGTCCTCGAGCGGGTCGCTGACCGCCTCGTGCGGTCACCCCTCGAAGCTACGGAACCCGGGGCCGCCAACCCATCCGGAAGACCACCCACTTGCCCCTGAGCCTGACCCCCTAGGGGATGGGGGGAAAGCCCCACCCTCCTCCCGGCGGGTCAGGGCGATGCGAGCCCCCGGGGGTCAGGGCGATGCGAGCGTCGCGACGACGGCGATGATCACGAAAATGGCGAGGAACGAGCCGAAGACGAGCAGCATCTTCTTCTGGCCGTTCTGCGGTTTCGGGTCGAGCACAGGCTGCATGCCGCCAGTCTCGCACCCTTCCTCCCGATCGTGTGCGCGGGGGTCAGCGTGCCGCCGCCTCGTCCTCCACGGTGCGGTCGCGGCCCGCCAGGAAACCCACCGCCATCTGCGGCACCATCAGGCCCGCCATGAGGGCGATGGGCACGCCCCAGCCGCCGCTCTGCTGGTAGAGCACGCCGACCAGCAGCGGGCCGGGGATGGAGATCAGATAGCCGGTGCTCTGGGCGAACGCGGACAGCTGGGCCACGCCCGCTCCGGTTTTGGCCCGCATGCCGACCATGGTCAGCGCCAGCGGGAAGGCGCAGTTGGAGACGCCGAGCAGCACCGCCCAGGCCCAGGAGCCGCCGGCCGGGGCGAGGTACAGACCGGCGTATCCGGCGAGGCCGCACACGCCGAGGACCAGCACGATCGGCCCCTGGTGGGGCAGCCGGGTGGCGACGCGCGGGATGACGAAGGCCAGCGGCACGCCCATCACCATGGTGACGGCGAGCAGCAGGCCGGCGGTGCCCGCCGGCACACCGGCGTCCCGGAAGATCTGCGCCATCCAGCCCATGGTGATGTAGGCGGCCGTGGCCTGGAGGCCGAAGAAGACGGCGAGCGCCCAGGCGGTCCGGCTGCGGGTGATGCGCAGCGCGGCCTGCTGGGGCGTGGCCTCGCGGTCCGGCCTGTGCTGCGGGGCGGGCGCGGTGCCGCGGTCGCGGACGACCGGCAGCCACGGCAGGACGGCCGCGACGGCGAGGGCCGCCCACACGGCGAGCCCGGGCTGCCAGCCGCCGCCCAGGGCGTCGGTCAGCGGGACGGTCGCCGCGGCGGCGGTGGAGGTGCCGAGGGCGAGGGCCATCGAGTACAGGCCGGTCATGGAGCCGACCCGGTCGGGGAACCAGCGCTTGACGATGACCGGCATCAGGACGTTGCTGACGGCGATGCCCATGAGGGCGAGCGCGCTGGCGGCCAGGAACCCGGCGGTGCCGCCGGCGTACGGCCGTATCAGCAGGCCCGTGGCGATGGCGGCCATGCCCGCGCACACCACGGCGGCCGGCCCGAAGCGGCGGGCCAGCCGGGGCGCGGTGACGCCGAAGACCGCGAAGCACAGCGGGGGCACGGAGGTGAGCAGGCCGGCCACGCTGCCGCTCATGCCGAGTCCGTCGCGGACCTCCTCCAGGAGGGCGCCGAGGCTGGTGATGGCGGGGCGGAGGTTGAAGGCGGACAGCACGATGCCGACGACGACCAGCCGCGTCGTCCACGCGCGCGTGGACGGCGATGTCCCGGCGTTCCCGGGTGGGCTCGTCGCGGCGGGCGCGCCGCACTCGGTCGGTTGCGTCGCCGTACGGGCGTCCGCGCAGGTCTCCGTAGGGGTCTGTGCGGTCCGGGTTTCCTCGCTAGCCATGAGCCCCATCATAGAATCATGGGATGATTGGTTGTCCATCCTTGCGGCGGCTCCGGCCGTCCCCGCTGTGCGAAGGTGTGCCATGCCCCTGAGCCACCCCCGCCGCTCGGCACTGTCCGAGCAGGTCATCGCGGAACTGCGCAATCAGATCGCCACCGGCGAGTGGCCGGTCGGCTCCCGGATCCCCACCGAGCCGGAGCTGGTCGAGCAGCTCGGCGTCGCGCGCAACACGGTCCGCGAGGCCGTCCGCGCCCTCGCCCACAACGGGCTGCTGGACATCCGGCAGGGCTCCGGCACCTATGTCGCGGCCACCAGCGAGCTGGCCGGGGTGATGCACCGCCGGTTCGCCGGGGCCGACCCGCGGCACATCGCCGAGCTGCGCTCCACATTGGAGTCGGCCGCCGCGAAGCTGGCCGCCGAGCGGCGCACCGAGAAGGACCTCAAGCAGTTGGACGCGGTGCTGGTGCGGCGGGAGGAGGCCTGGCAGAGCGGTGACGCGGAGGCCTTCGTGGCCGCCGACGCCACCTTCCACCTGGCGGTGGTGGCGGCCTCGCACAACGACGTGATGACGGCGATGTACGCCGACCTGGGCGAGGTGCTGCGGGACTGGCTGCGGGCGGACGTCGGCGCGGAGCTGACCCCGGAGACCCACATGGACCACACGCGGCTGGTGGACGCCATCCGTGCGGGGGACGCCGAGGCGGCCGCGCAGGAGGCCGCGAGCTATCCGTTCCTGTGCCGCCCGGGCCGGTTCAGCGCCCCTTCCGGTGGCTGACCCACGCCGCGCGGACCTGTGTCCAGCAGCGGCCGGTGAGCCGTACGGTCATGGCGGGACCGGCGTCCACCGGGGCGGTGTCGGTGTCGATGTCCCACCAGTGGGCGCACTCGATGTGCAGGCTCACCCGATCGATGTCGACATAGGGATTGTGACAGTAGGCCACCACATGGGACCCCTGGACGGCGATCCGGCACGACGCGCCGAACAGGCCGGGCGCGGGCGGCTTGGCGTCGTCCACGCGCGCGTGGGGCGAGGCGTCGTACGGCAGGCAGAGCACGAGGGCCAGGGCGACGGTCACCGGGGCCAGGCTGCGGAACAGGCGCACAAGGGGACCTCCTCGGCCGGGCTGCGGAGGGACGTGCGGGTGAACGCGTAATCCAGAGTGCGCCGGTGCTGCGGCGGCGGCCCGGCCGGTGGGCCGAACGGGTGACGCCCCGCCCCCGCGCGGTGCGGGAGACGGGGCGTCATCCGGTGTCGTACGGGCGTCAGGCGCCGATCGCGTGCAGACCGCCGTCGACGTGGATGATCTCGCCGGTGGTCTTCGGGAACCAGTCGCTCAGCAGGGCGACGATGCCGCGGCCGGCCGGCTCCGGGTCCTTGAGGTCCCACTCCAGCGGGGAGCGGGTGTCCCACACGGAGGCCAGGTCGCTGAAGCCCGGGATGGACTTGGCGGCCATGGAGCCGATCGGGCCCGCCGAGATGAGGTTGCAGCGGATGTTCTGCTTGCCCAGGTCGCGCGCCATGTAGCGGCTGGTCGCCTCCAGGGCGGCCTTGGCCGGGCCCATCCAGTCGTACTGCGGCCAGGCGAACTGGGCGTCGAAGGTGAGGCCGACGACCGAGCCGCCGTTCTGCATCAGCGGCAGGCAGGCCATGGTCAGCGACTTGAGGGAGAACGCCGAGACGTGCATGGCGGTGGCCACGGACTCGAACGGCGTGTTGAGGAAGTTGCCGCCGAGCGCGTCCTGCGGCGCGAAGCCGATGGAGTGCACGACGCCGTCGAGGCCGCCCAGCTCCTCGCCGACGAGGTCGGCCAGGCGGCCCAGGTGCTCGTCGTTGGTGACGTCGAGCTCGATGACCTTGGTGGGCTTGGGGAGCTTCTTGGCGATGCGCTCGGTCAGGGTGGGACGCGGGAACGCGGTCAGGATGACCTCGGCGCCCTGCTCCTGGGCCAGCTTGGCCGCGTGGAAGGCGATGGAGGACTCCATCAGCACGCCGGTGATCAGGACGCGCTTGCCCTCGAGGATTCCGCTCATGTGATCAGTGACCCATTCCCAGTCCGCCGTCAACAGGGATGACGGCTCCAGTGATGTACGAGGCGTCGTCCGAGGCGAGGAACCGCACCGCCGCGGCGATCTCCTCGGGCTGCGCGTAACGGCCGAGCGGCACCTGCGAGACGATGTTCTGGCGCTGCTCGTCGCTGAGCACCTTGGTCATGTCGGTGTCGACGAAACCGGGCGCGACGACGTTGAAGGTGATGTTGCGCGAGCCCAGCTCGCGGGCGAGGGAGCGCGCGAAGCCGACCAGGGCGGCCTTGGAGGCGGCGTAGTTCGCCTGCCCCGCCGAGCCGAGCAGGCCGACGACGGAGGAGATCAGCACGACGCGGCCCTTCTTGGCGCGCAGCATGCCGCGGTTGGCGCGCTTCACGACGCGGAAGGTGCCGGTGAGGTTGGTGTCGATGACCGAGGTGAAGTCGTCCTCGGTCATCCGCATCAGGAGCTGGTCCTTGGTGACGCCGGCGTTGGCGACCAGGACCTCGACGGGACCGTGACTGTCCTCGATCTCCTTGTAGGCCTGCTCCACCTGCTCCGGGTCGGTGATGTCGCACTTGACGGCCAGGAAGCCGGCGGGCGGCTCACCCGAGCGGTACGTGATCGCGACCTTGTCGCCGGCGTCGGCGAAAGCGCGGGCGATGGCGAGGCCGATGCCCCGGTTGCCTCCGGTGACGAGAACCGAGCGGCTCAACGGATCACCCTTTCGATAGCGTGCTGCGATGTCCGACAACCCGCCCGAACAGCTCGATGACAGGCGGCTTCATCGAAAACCTATCGGTAGCGCCGCGTGCGCGGGCAATCGGGCACCGACAGTGGCTCGGGGGTGTCACTGTCGGGTCCCTACAGAATGAGCGGGCCGCCGTGCCGAAAGGTGTGGTCCACCGGGCCGCGCGCACGCCATGATCGGACGGACAGGCCACGACAGCAGGGAGACCTCCGTGCCTCATTCCATCGACGAAGCCTTCACGGCGCTTCCGCTACGGGCCCTCGCCGACGCCGCGCTCGCACGCGCGCGGGCGCTGGGGGCCGAGCACGCGGACTTCCGCTTCGAGCGGGTGCGCAGCGCATCCTGGCGGCTGCGGGACGCCCGCCCCGCCGGATCGTCGGACACCACCGACCTCGGGTACGCGGTCCGGGTGGTGCACGGCGGTACGTGGGGCTTCGCGTCCGGGGTCGACCTGACCATGGACGCCGCCGCCCGGGTCGCCTCGCAGGCGGTGGCCATGGCCAAGCTGTCCGCCCAGGTGATCAAGGCGGCCGGGTCGGACGAGCGGGTGGAGCTGGCGGACGAGCCGGTGCACGCCGACCGGACCTGGGTGTCGTCGTACGAGATCGACCCCTTCTCGGTGCCCGACGAGGAGAAGGCGGCGCTGCTGGCGGAGTGGAGCCGGCGGTTGCTGGCGGCGAACGGCGTCAGCCACGTGGACGCCTCGCTCCTCACCGTGCACGAGAACAAGTTCTACGCCGACACCGCCGGGACCGTGACCACCCAGCAGCGGGTGCGGCTGCACCCGGAGCTGACCGCGGTGTCGGTGGACGACTCCAGCGGCGAGTTCGACTCGATGCGCACCCTGGCGCCGCCGGCCGGGCGCGGCTGGGAGTACCTGACCGGCACCGGCTGGGACTGGGACGGCGAGCTGGAGCGGATCCCGGAGCTGCTCGCGGAGAAGATGCGGGCGCCGAGCGTCGAGCCGGGCCTGTACGACCTGGTGATCGACCCGTCCAATCTGTGGCTGACCATCCACGAGTCCATCGGGCACGCGACCGAGCTGGACCGCGCCCTCGGCTACGAGGCCGCCTACGCCGGCACCTCCTTCGCCACCTTCGACCAGCTGGGCAAGCTCCGCTACGGCTCAGAGCTGATGAACGTCACCGGTGACCGCACCGCCGAGCACGGCCTCGCGACCATCGGCTACGACGACGAGGGCGTCGAGGCGCAGTCCTGGGACCTGGTGAAGGACGGCACGCTGGTCGGCTACCAGCTGGACCGCAGGATCGCGAGGCTGACCGGGTTCGACCGGTCCAACGGCTGCGCGTACGCCGACTCCCCCGCCCATGTGCCGGTGCAGCGCATGGCCAACGTCTCCCTGCGGCCGGACCCGGCCGGGCTGTCCACCGAGGACCTGATCGGCGGCGTCGACCGGGGCATCTACGTCGTCGGGGACCGGTCCTGGTCGATCGACATGCAGCGGTACAACTTCCAATTTACGGGGCAGCGCTTCTTCAGGATCGAGAACGGGCGGATCACCGGGCAGCTGAAGGACGTCGCCTACCAGGCGAACACCACCGACTTCTGGGGATCGATGGCCGCCGTGGGCGGTCCGCAGACCTATGTGCTCGGCGGCGCGTTCAACTGCGGCAAGGCCCAGCCCGGGCAGGTGGCCGCCGTGTCCCACGGGTGTCCCTCGGCCCTCTTCAAGGGCGTCAACATCCTCAACACCACGCAGGAGGCCGGTCGATGAGCGCCCGCAGCAACAAGCCGCACGAGATCGTCGAACAGGCCCTGGCGCTGTCCCGGGCCGACGGGTGCGTGGTGATCGCCGACGAGCACTCCACCGCCAACCTGCGCTGGGCCGGCAACGCGCTGACCACCAACGGGGTGACGCGCGGCCGTACCCTCACGGTGATCGCGACGGTGGACGGCAAGGAGGGCACGGCCTCGGGGGTCGTCTCCCGCTCGGCCGTCACCGCCGAGGAGCTGGAGCCGCTGGTGCGGGCCGCCGAGGCCGCCGCGCGCGGCGCCGGGCCCGCCGAGGACGCACAGCCGCTGGTGAGCGGCGTACCGCAGTCGCCGGACTTCACGGACGCGCCCGTCGAGACCTCCTCGGCCGTGTTCGCCGGCTTCGCCCCGGCGCTCGGCGAGGCGTTCGCACGCGCGCGTGCGGGCGGCCGGGAGCTGTACGGCTTCGCCCACCACGAGATGGTGTCCACCTATCTGGGCAGCTCCACCGGGCTGCGGCTGCGGCACGACCAGCCCACCGGCACGCTGGAGCTGAACGCCAAGTCGCCGGACCGGACCCGCTCGGCATGGGCCGGCCGGTCCACCCGGGACTTCAAGGACGTCGATCCGGCGGCGCTCGACGCCGAGCTGGCCGTGCGTCTCGGCTGGGCCGAGCGGCGCGTGGAGCTGCCCGCGGGCCGCTACGAGACGCTGCTGCCGCCGACCGCGGTGGCGGACCTGCTGATCTACCAGCTGTGGTCGGCGTCCGGCCGGGACGCGGCCGAGGGGCGGACGGTGTTCTCCCGGCCGGGCGGCGGCACGCGCGTCGGCGAGAAGCTCTCCGCGCTGCCGCTCAGCCTGCGCAGCGACCCGCACCAGCCCGGTCTGGAGTGCCCGCCCTTCGTGGTCGCCCACTCCTCCGGCGGCGACCAGTCGGTGTTCGACAACGGCCTGCCGACGCAGGCCACCGAGTGGGTCGGCGAGGGCGTGCTGAAGCACCTCACGACCACCCGGCACAGTGCCGCCCTGACCGGGCTGCCGGTCGCCCCGGTGCTCGGGAACCTGATCCTGGACGGCGGCGGCGAGCGCTCCCTGGAGGAGATGGTCGCGGCCACCGAGCGCGGGCTGCTGCTGACCTGCCTGTGGTACATCCGGGAGGTCGACCCGGCGACCCTGCTGCTGACGGGCCTGACCCGGGACGGCGTCTACCTCGTGGAGAACGGCGAGGTGACCGCGCAGGTGAACAACTTCCGGTTCAACGAGTCGCCGGTGGACCTGCTGGGGCGGGCCACCGAGGCCGGGCGCACCGAAAAGACCCTGCCGAGGGAGTGGAGCGACTGGTTCACTAGGGCTGCGATGCCGGCGCTGCGGGTGCCGGACTTCAATATGAGCTCTGTCAGCCAGGGCGTATAACCTCGTACCTGATTACGAGACCACTCAAGGAGACACGAGAACCGTGACGGACATCGTCGACGAGCTGAAGTGGCGGGGGCTGTTCGCCCTGTCCACCGACGAGGACGCTTTGCGCAAGGCGCTCGCGGACGGTCCCGTCACGTTCTATTGCGGCTTCGACCCGACCGCGCCGTCGCTGCACGTGGGCCATCTGGTGCAGGTGCTCACCGTGCGCCGGCTCCAGCAGGCCGGGCACCGGCCGCTGGCGCTGGTCGGCGGTGCGACGGGCCTCATCGGCGACCCGCGCCCGACCGCGGAGCGCACGCTGAACGACCCGGAGACGGTGGCCGGCTGGGTGGGGAAGCTGCGCGCCCAGATCGAGCCCTTCCTGTCCTTCGAGGGCGAGAACGCGGCCGTGATGGTCAACAACCTCGACTGGACCGCGAACCTCTCCGCGATCGAGTTCCTGCGGGACATCGGCAAGCACTTCCGCGTCAACAAGATGCTGACCAAGGACTCCGTGGCCCGCCGTCTGGAGTCCGACCAGGGCATCAGCTACACCGAGTTCAGCTACCAGATCCTCCAGGGCATGGACTTCCTCCAGCTGTACCGGAGGTACGGCTGCACGCTCCAGCAGGGCGGCAGCGACCAGTGGGGCAATCTCACGGCCGGCCTGGACCTGATCCACCGGCTGGAGCCCGGCGCCGAGGTGCACGCGCTGGCCACCCCGCTGATGACCAAGGCGGACGGCACCAAGTTCGGCAAGACCGAGAGCGGCGCCGTCTGGCTGGACCCGGAGATGACGACGCCGTACGCGTTCTACCAGTTCTGGCTGAACGTGGACGACCGGGACATCTCGACGTACCTGCGGATCCTGTCCTTCAAGTCCCGCGCGGAGCTGGAGGAGCTGGAGCAGCAGACGCTGGAGCGCCCCCAGGCGCGTGCCGCGCAGCGGGCGCTGGCCGAGGAGCTGACGACGCTGGTGCACGGCGCCGAGCAGACGGCCGCGGTGATCGCCGCGTCCAAGGCGCTGTTCGGTCAGGGCGAGCTGGCGGAGCTGGACGAGAAGACGCTGGCCGCCGCGCTGTCCGAGCTGCCGCACATCCAGGTCGCGGAGCCGGGCCAGGTGGTCGATCTGTTCGCCGAGGTCGGCCTGGTCGCCAGCAAGTCCGCCGCGCGGCGGACGGTGAAGGAGGGCGGGGCCTACGTGAACAACGTCAAGGTCACCGCCGAGGACGCCGTCGTGGCCCGGGAGGAGCTGCTGCACGGGCGGTGGCTGGTGCTGCGGCGGGGCAAGAAGAACCTTGCCGCGGTGGAGGTCGTCGCCGGCTGACGCCGTAGGGGCGTGGGGTGCGCGGCGGAATGCGGCTTCGTCGTGGTCGTTCGCGCACCGCGGCGGAGCCGCATGTCGATGCGGCCTCGCGCCCCTTTCGGGGCCGTATGTCGATGCAGCCCCGCGCCCCTTTCGGGGCCGCTTTCAGGCCCCGGCCCTCTCCTGCTTCCGCTTGCCCAGCGTCGCCATGTAGAGGGCGTCCACGGCCGCGACGATGATGATCGCGGCCACCAGCTGGAAGATGTGCCGGCTCCAGTCGATGCCCGGGGTCGCCGCGACGCCGACGGCGCGGGCGACCGCGTTGCCGACGATGGCGCCGAGCATGCCACAGATGGTGGTCAGCCACAGCGGGCTGTGCTGCTTGCCGGGGATGACCGCCTTGGCTATCAGGCCCAGCACGAATCCCACGATGATCGCCCACAACCAGCCCATGGCTGCCTCCTCGTACGGCTCGACGTCAGTTTTACGGTCAGTGTGGTTCGGCCGGGGGTACGGCGCACTCCGGGTTCCCCCGTATGCGGCGCGTGAACCCGGGGCCATCGCCGCAGGCGGCGGGTGACCCGGTCTCGTGGCCGGCGAGTGCGCGGCGTACCGTGGAGGTGTCCCGGCACGGCTGCGCGCGGGGCGTGGACGACGGTCCGGGCCGGGGAGAGTCCGATGCGGGCGGATGGTGGAATGTGACGCGGAAACAGCACGGCGGCGCCCAGGTCTTCCGGATCACCGGCGCCCGGACGGGACTCGCCGAGGATGTGCGGGGCCGGCAGCGGCGGTACGTCATCTCGATGTCGATCCGCACCGTGTCGGTGATCCTCGCCGCCTCGCTGTGGAACGTCGAGCGGTACGTCGCGATCGTCGCGCTGGTGCTCGGCGCGATTCTCCCCTATGTCGCCGTGGTGATCGCGAACGCGGGCCGGGAACGGCCGCCGTCGCTTCCCTCCACCTTCGTCACCACGCCCATGCGTCCGATGATCACTCCGCCGAGGGGCGGGGAGGCGGGGGCCGCGGAGGCTCCGGCGGGCTCCGGCCTGGGCGCTGAGCAGGCAGAACGCGGCGAGAGCGCGGGCTGATCCCGCGTCAGGCTCAAGAAAAGCTCAGATCAATCGTGCAGTTCAGGTGCCGGGCGCAGGGGTACCCGTGACATACTGCGTACGCGCTCCGCATCCCCCGTCGGAGCGACGGACCGACGCCGGGCAGCTCCCCCCGTGGCTGCTCGGCGTCGCCTTGTTCGGGCCTCTTTCTGTGAGACGAAGCTGTGAGTGACGAGACCCCCATCTGCTCCGCGAAGGGCTGCCGCGCCGACGCCGAGTGGGTGCTGGCGTGGAACAACCCGAAGATCCACACGCCGGAGCGGCGCAAGACCTGGCTCACGTGCGAGGAGCATCGCGAGCATCTCTCGCAGTTCCTCGGGGTGCGGGGTTTCCTGAAGGACGTCGTCCGCTTCGCCGACTGGCAGGATCCCGAAGGGGCCTGACCTCCCGAAGGGCCTGACCTCCCGAAGGGGCCTAGCCGCCGATCGCCGACATCGGGCGGTCCGGCTGGACGAAGGACGGGTCGTCCAGGCCCGCGCCCGCCTTCTTGCCCCACATCGCCTGCTTCCAGATGCGGGCGATCTCCTCATCGGGGGCGCCGCTGCGCAGGGCGGCGCGCAGGTCGGTCTCCTCGGTGGCGAACAGGCAGGTGCGTATCTGCCCGTCGGCGGTCAGGCGGGTGCGGTCGCAGGCCGCGCAGAACGGGCGGGTGACCGAGGCGATCACGCCGACGCGGTACGGGCCGCCGTCCACCAGCCAGCGCTCCGCCGGGGCCGAGCCCCGCTCGTCCGCGCCCTCGGGGGTGAGGTCGAAGCGGGTGCGCAGGGAGGCGAGGATGTCCCCGGCGGTGACCATGCCCTCGCGCTTCCAGCCGTGCTGGGCGTCCAGCGGCATCTGCTCGATGAACCGCAGTTCGTAGTCGTGTTCCAGGGCCCAGGCCAGCAGGTCGGGGGCCTCGTCCTCGTTCAGGCCCGGCATCAGGACCGAGTTGACCTTGACGGGGGTCAGGTCCGCCGCGCGGGCGGCTTCGAGGCCTTCGAGGACGTCCTTGTGGCGGTCGCGGCGGGTGAGGGTCTTGAAGACGTCCGGGCGGAGGGTGTCCAGGGAGACGTTGACCCGGTCCAGGCCGGCCGCCTTGAGTGCGCTCGCGGTGCGCTTCAGGCCGATGCCGTTGGTGGTGAGGGACATCTGGGGGCGGGGTTCGAGGGCCGCCACGCGCTCCACGATGCCGACCAGGCCGGGGCGGAGCAGCGGCTCGCCGCCGGTGAAGCGGACCTCCTCGATGCCGAGGGTGCGGACCGCGATGTCGATGAGCCGGACGATCTCGTCGTCCGTGAGCAGGTCGGGCTTGGCCAGCCACTGCAAGCCCTCCTCGGGCATGCAGTAGGTGCAGCGCAGATTGCACCGGTCGGTCAGCGAGACCCTCAGGTCGGTGGCCACTCGGCCGAAAGTGTCGATGAGCACGTGGGCCCCCTCCCTCTCGTGATCCCTCATTCTCGGTCCTGCCTGCCTCGTCCGTCACTTGCGAGACTACGTGACGGCACTGACATCGACAGCGGCCCGATCCCACGAGGTACGGCACGGCCGCGTCGTAGGACCCTACAGTCCTGGCCGACGCGGCCGTCGTACACGGCTCGGTGCGATCGTACGAGCCTCAGTGCGCGCCCGTCCCGGTCAGGGACCGCACCTCCAGTTCGGCGTACTTGCCGGTGTCCGGAGCCTCCTTCGACAGCAGAGTGCCCAGCGCGCCGAGCAGAAAGCCCACCGGGATCGAGATGATGCCGGGGTTCTCCAGCGGGAACCAGTGGAAGTCGACTCCGGGGAACATCGAGGCCGGGCTGCCGGAGACCACCGGCGAGAACAGCACCAGGCCGACCGCGGTGACCAGGCCGCCGTAGATCGACCACAGGGCGCCCGCGGTGGTGAACCGCTTCCAGAACAGGCTGTACAGGATGGTCGGCAGGTTGGCGGAGGCGGCGACCGCGAAGGCGAGGGCGACCAGGCCGGCCACGTTCAGGTCGCGGGCCAGGGCGCCGAGCAGGATCGAGACCGCGCCGATGCCGACGGTCGCCCAGCGGGCCGCGCCCACCTCCTGCTTCTCGGTGGCCTGTCCCTTCTTGATGACGTTGGCGTAGATGTCGTGCGCGAAGGAGGACGACGAGGCCAGGGTGAGGCCGGCGACGACCGCGAGAATGGTCGCGAAGGCGACCGCGGAGATGGTCGCGAGGAGGATCGCGCCCCCGTCGGAGTGCACTCCGCCGAGGTGGAGGGCGAGCAGCGGGGCCGCCGTGTTGCCCGCCTTGTTGGAGGCGATGATCTCGGCCGGCTTGATCAGCGCGGCCGCGCCGAAGCCGAGGGCGAGGGTCATGAGGTAGAAGACGCCGATCAGTCCGATCGCCCAGATGACGGACTTCCGGGCCGCCTTGGCGGTGGGCACGGTGTAGAAGCGGATCAGGATGTGCGGCAGTCCGGCGGTGCCGAGCACCAGGGCGAGGCCGAGGGAGAGGAAGTCCAGCTTGGTGGTGCCGGTGGCGCCGTACTTCAGGCCGGGCTGGAGGAAGGCCGAGCCCTTGCCGCTGTTGTCGGCGGCCTTGCCGAGCAGATCGGAGATGTTGAAGTGGAACTTCAGCAGGACCAGGAAGGTCAGCAGCAGGGCGCCGATGATCAGCAGCACCGCCTTGACCATCTGCACCCAGGTGGTGCCCTTCATGCCGCCGATCGTGACGTACACGATCATCAGGAGGCCGACCAGGGCGACGATGCCGATCTTGCCGCCGTCGCTGGTGATGCCGAGCAGCAGGGAGACCAGGACGCCGGCGCCGGCCATCTGGGCGAGCAGGTAGAAGATGGAGACGACGATGGTGGAGGTGCCGGCGGCCGTGCGGACGGGGCGCTGGCGCATGCGGTACGCGAGCACGTCGCCCATGGTGTAGCGGCCGGAGTTGCGCAGCGGCTCGGCGACCAGGAGGAGGGCGACGAGCCAGGCGACCAGGAACCCGATGGAGTACAGGAAGCCGTCGTAGCCGAACAGGGCGATGGCGCCGGCGATGCCCAGGAAGGACGCGGCGGACATGTAGTCGCCGGAGACGGCGAGGCCGTTCTGGAAGCCGGTGAACTGCCGTCCGCCGGCGTAGAAGTCGGCGGCGTCCTTGGTCTGGCGGCCCGCCCAGACGGTGATGACGAGGGTCGCGGCGACGAACACCGCGAACAGGGTGATGATCAGCGTCCGGTGCTCGCTCGCCTCGCCGGCGGCCAGCAGCAGCTGGGGGTGGCTCATGCTCCGTCCTCCATGCGGGACTTGATGGCCGCGGCCTTCGGGTCGAGCTTGGTGGCGGCGTGCCGCGCGTACCACCAGGCGATGAGGAAGGTGGTGAGGAACTGGGCGAGGCCGAGGACGAGCGCGACGTTGACGTTGCCGGCCACCTTGGTGCCCATGAACCCGCCCGCGTAGTTGGAGAGCAGCACGTACAGCAGGTACCAGGCGGTGAACGCGATGGTCAGCGGGAAGGCGAAGGAGCGGTGGGCGCGGCGCAGTTCGGCGAACTCCGCGCTCTGCTGCACCTCGGTGAACTCCTCGGTGGTGGGAAGTGGGGGCCCCGGTGTCGCCGGGGGTGGTGTCTCGGTGGCCACGGAGTCTCCTCGGGGGACGGACATGCGCGTTTCTGACCTCACGGGAAGGAGGGTCACATGACCGAGAGTAGTGGCACGACTCCCGTTCGTGATCCCAGGGGGGCACGATCCTGCTGGGCCCCTCGTCCACGGTCACGGCGCCACGCGCGGAGCGGTTCAAGTCCGTCGTGCTCTTTTGTGGAGCGGCTGCCGTCGGCGTCTTTCGGCGAGCGGCTGCCGTCGGCCTCTTTCGTGGAGAGGGCGCGGAAGATAGCTTCTGCCTGCACACCCGTCATGTACCTGCCCGAGCACCATCCGTGTCTCGGGCGGTTCCGTATCCGGATGATGTGGAGACCCCATGGTTCATCTGCGTTCCAGACCCCGGCTCGCGCTCGCCGTGCCGGTCGTGCTGTCGCTGACCGCCGCGCTCGGCTTCCTTCCGGCGGCGGCCTCGGCGGCGCCCGCCACGACGGCCGCGGCGGCGCGGGCCGCGGAGGACGGGCCGAACCTCGCGTACGTGGTCAACACCCGGACGGATCCTCGGACGATCGCGTCGGTGCAGCGTGAGATCACGCGCAACGGTGGCACGGTCGTGGCGAGTTACGACCGGATCGGGGTGATCGTCGTCCACTCGGCGAACCCGGACTTCGGTGCGCTGATGCGTGCCGTGCCGGGGGTGGACTCGGCGGGCGCCACCCGGACCGCGCCGCTCAGCGCGGCGGGCACGACGGACGAGGGCGCGGTGCAGGTCCTGTCCAAGGCCGAGGCGGCGAAGCTGGCCGCGAGCGCCGCACCGGGCGAGGAGCCCCTGGAGGCGGACCAGTGGGACCTGTGGGCGATCGGCGCCGACCGGGCCGCGCGGATCGACCCGGGCAGCAGGAGCGTGACCGTCGGCGTGATCGACACGGGCGTGGACGACACCCACCCGGACATCGCCCCGAACTTCTCCGCCGCGCAGTCGGCGAACTGTGTGAGCGGCAAGCCGGACACGACGTACGGCGCGTGGCGGCCGGTGGACGCCGAGCACTACCACGGCACTCATGTGGCCGGTGAGATAGCCGCGGCCCGCAACGGCATAGGCGTGGCCGGGGTGGCGCCGGGCGTGAAGGTCGCGAGCATCACCGTGGCCCAGCCGGACGCGAAGTCGCTGTTCTACCCGGAGAGTGTGGTCTGCGCCTTCGTGTTCGCCGCGGACCATGGCATCCAGATCACGAACAACAGCTATTACGTCGACCCGTGGATGTACAACTGCATGGATGATCCCGATCAACGTGCCATCGTTGACGCGGTCAACAGGGCCCAGTTGTACGCACAGGGCAAGGGCACGCTCAATGTGGCCTCCGCGGGCAACGCGAACGACGACCTGGACTCCCACGCCCTCGTGGACGACTCCAGCCCCGACGACGCGACGGCCACCACCCGGACGGTCGACCCGCACGAGTGCTTCGACGTCCCGACCCAGCTGCCCGGGGTCGTCACCGTGAGCGCGGTCGGCGTGAAGGGCGCCAAGTCGTACTACTCCAGCTACGGCCGGGGCGTGGTCGACGTGGCGGGGCCGGGGGGCGACAAGTACCAGATCCCGGACACGCCGTCGAAGAACGGCCGCATCCTGTCCACGCTGCCGAACGGCCAGTACGGCTTCCTGCAAGGCACCTCGATGGCGTCGCCGCACGTGGCCGCCGTGGCCGCGCTGCTGAAGTCGGCCCACCCGCGGGCCACTCCGGCCCAGCTGCTGGCCCTGCTCAAGGCCGAGGCGGACAACCCGGGCTGCCCGAGCGGTCCGTACGACGGCAACGGCGACGGGGTCGTGGACGCGACCTGCGTCGGCGGCAAGCGCGTGAACGGCTTCTACGGCTTCGGTGTCGTGAACGCGCTGCGCGCTGTCCAGTAGCCACCTGTACCGCGGACGAAGGGAAGAAGACCCACTCATGACAGCGCCCAAGCAGCGCTACCGCCGCGCTCTCGCGATCCCCGCCGGGATGGCCCTGGCCACGGCCCTCGCGTTCCTGCCGAACGTCACCGCGTCCGCCGCGGACAACCCCCCGGTGGCCGCCGACGGGGCTACCCTCAGCTATGTCGTCAACCTCAGCCCGGGGCTGGGGGTCTCGGCTCGGGTGCGGCAGGCGATCGCCGACGCCGGCGGTTCGGTGGTGATCGCGTACGACCGGATCGGCGTGGTCGTCGTCCACTCCGCCGACCCCGGCTTCGCCGCGAAGATCCGCGCGGTGCCCGGGGTGGACTCGGCCGGCGCCACGCGCAACGCGCCGCTGCCCGCCGCGTCCACCACCGACGAGGGCGCGCCCAAGGTGCTCAGCGCCGAGGAGGTCGCGGCCGCCGGCGCCCGGGCGACGGCGGGGCAGGACCCGCTGGAGCCGTTGCAGTGGGACCTGCCGGCCATCAAGGCGGACAAGGCGCACGAGAAGACCCTGGGCAGCCCGGATGTGAAGGTCGCCGTGATCGACACCGGCGTGGACGACACCCACCCGGACATCGCGCCCAACTTCGACCGGGCCGACTCCGTCAACTGTGTGTCGGGCAGCCCGGACACCACGGACGGCGCCTGGCGGCCGAGCGCGTCGGAGAGTCCGCACGGCACGCATGTGGCGGGAGAGATCGCGGCGGCCCGGAACGGCGTGGGCATGACCGGGGTGGCGCCGGGGGTGAAGGTGGCCGGCATCAAGGTCGCCAACCCGAAGGGGTACTTCTACACGGAGGCCGTGGTCTGCGGCTTCATGTGGGCGGCCGAGCACCACATCGACGTGACCAACAACAGCTACTACACCGATCCGTGGTACTTCAACTGCACCGGCGACCCGGACCAGAAGGCGCTCGTGGACGCCGTTACCAGGGCCTCGCGGTACGCGGAGCGCAAGGGCACGGTCAATGTCGCGGCGGCGGGCAACGAGAACTACGACCTCGCGTCCGACTCGATCACCGATCCGTCGTCACCGAACGACGGCACCCCCTCGGACCGGGTGATCGACCCGCACCGGTGCTACGACATACCGACCCAGCTGCCGGGTGTCGTGACGGTCGCGGCGACGGGCGCGAAGGGCCTGAAGTCGTCGTTCTCCAACTACGGCCTCGGTGTGATCGACATCGCCGCGCCCGGCGGCGACTCGACGGCCTACCAGAAGCCCGACGCTCCGGCGACCAGCGGTCTCATCCTGGGTCCGCTGCCGGGCGGCAAGTGGGGTTACATGGCCGGTACGTCGATGGCCACCCCGCATGTCGTGGGTGTTGCCGCATTGATCAAGTCAACCCATCCGCATGCCTCGCCGGCTCTGGTGAAGGCGCTGCTGTACGCGGAGGCCGACGCCACACCATGCACGGATCCGTACGACATCAACGGTGACGGCAAGGTCGACGCGGTCTGCCAGGGGCCGCTGAACCGCAACGGGTTCTACGGCTGGGGCACGGCGGACGCGCTGGCCGCGGTGAGCGACTAGCGGCCGGCGGCGACCGGTACGGGCGGGTGGCGGGGCGTGTTCCGGCCACCCGCCCGTGCGGCATGATCTCCGGTCATGAACTCATACGAAGATCCCGCGGCCTGGGAGCCGCCGCCGGCCCGGCACCGGGGCCTGCTGGTCGTGCGCTTCGTGGCGAGCCTCCTCTACTGGCCGGTGCACATGGTGTGGTGCCTTGTCCTGCTGGGCGTGCTCACGGCGGTCGGGGCGGTGGTCGACCTGGTCGGCTCGGTCAGCACGCGGGCCGAGAAGGCCGTCGACAGGCGCGGCGACCGGCTGGCGGACCTGATGCTGCTGCCCTCCTGGTACGTCGGTCTGCGCGAGGTCCGGCACGAGGGGGACGCGGGGTACTACCGGGCGCGGGTCGACCGGGCGGTGGCCCGGCACACCGAGCAGGTCACCCAGCAGCGGCCGCTCGTGTCGCGCGAGTGGTCGATATCGCGGCGCGACTACCGGGGCGCGGGGGCCCGGTACGTCGCCGAGCGGGCGCTCGCACAGGGATGGCAGCTGCGGCCGTCCGACGTGCGTAAGAAGGTGATCCTCCACTGGCCGCCCCAGCGTTGACGCAATCATGGGCCGAACCCCAAAGGGTTGATTGAATCAATAATGCATAGTGCAGTCATGACAGATATCGCGTTCGCATGGACTGCACTGGGCGGCGATCCCGCCCTCGTCTCCCGGGTCACCTCGGTCGAGCGGCCCGGCGCGCTCCCGTCCCGGTTCCCCGTCCGCGAGCTGGCGCGCGCGTGCGTGGGCACGTGTGCGCTGGCCGCCGCCGAACTCGCGAGCCGCCGGACCGCAGGCACCGGCACACCCGGCGTCCGGGTCGACGACGGTGCCGTCGCGGCCGCCTTCCACAGCGACCGCCTGCTCCAGGTGGACGGGCGCGCACCGGTCAACTTCGCGCCGCTGTCCCGGTTCTGGCGGACCGCCGACGGCTGGGTGCGCACACACGCCAACTACCCGCACCACCGGGACCGGTTGCTCGGCGCGCTGGGTCTGCCGGCGGACGCCTCGGTGACGGCGGTGGCCGACCGCTTCGCCGAGCTCCCCGCGCTGGAGGCCGAGGACGCCGTGTACCGCGCCGGCGGCCTCGCCGTGGCCCTGCGCACCCCCGCGGAGTGGGCCGCGCATCCGCAGGCCGCCGAGGTGGCCGCCCGTCCGCTGGTCGAGCGGCAACGGCTGGACGCGGCACCCGCGCGCGTGATGCCGCCGCTCCCGGCCACCACTCCCCTGCTGCCCGCCGCGGGCCTGCGCGTCCTGGACCTGACCCGGGTGCTGGCGGGTCCGGTCGCCACCCGCACGCTGGGCCTGCTCGGCGCCGACGTGCTCCGGCTGGACGCCCCGCACCTGCCCGAACTCCCCGACCAGCACGCCGACACCGGCTTCGGCAAGCGGTCGGCGACCCTCGACCTGACCACCGGCCGGGACACCTTCGAGGAGCTGCTGGCCTCGGCGGACGTCGTCGTCACCGGCTACCGGCCGGGCGCCCTCGACCGGCTGGGCCTCGCCCCCGACGAGCTGGCCCGGCGCCGTCCCGGCCTGGTCGTGGCGCAGGTCTCGGCATGGGGGGCGTACGGGCCCTGGGGCGGCCGACGGGGCTTCGACAGCCTGGTGCAGGTCGCCACCGGCATCGCGGCGGCCGAGGGCTCGGCCGGGCAGCCCGGCGCGCTGCCCGCGCAGGCCCTGGACCACGGCACCGGCTATCTGCTGGCGGCGGCCGTGCTGCGCGCGCTGACCGAGCAGTCGTGCGAGGGCGGGAGCCGGCTCGTGCGGCTGGCGCTCGCGCGTACCGCCCACTGGCTGACCGACGGGATCCGGCCGGGGCCGGCCACCGGAGTGCCGTACCCGGGTCCGGACGCCTGGCTGGCCGAGGTGGACAGCCCCCTCGGCCGGCTCCGGCACGCCCTGCCCCCGGTGACCTTCACCGGCGGCCCCGCCGACTGGGCGCTCCCCCCGGCACCGTGGGGGTCTCAGGCGGCCCGCTGGTCGTGAGCGCGCGGCCGGGTCAGCGGCCAGCGGTGACGAGCGCCTGGAGGGTCGTGCGCTCGTCCATGACCGGTAGGCCGAAGAGGGCCCCCTCAGACGCCCGCCGCGCCCAGCAGGCGGCCCGCCGCGTAGGTGACGGCCATCGCCAGGGCGCCGCCCAGGACGTTGCGCAGGACCGCCCGCCAGGGGGCCGCCGCGCCGAGGCGGGCGCTGCTCCAGCCGGTGAGGACGAGCGCGGCCAGGACGCAGCCCACGGTGACCGGCAGCCGCCAGTCGGCCGGGGGCAGGACGATGGCCAGCAGCGGGAGCAGCGCGCCCACGGTGAAGGCCAGGAAGCTCGCCCACGCCGCGTGCCAGGGGTTGGTCAGCTCCTCCGGGTCGATGCCCAGCTCCACGCGCGCGTGGGCCCGCAGCGCATCCCGCGCGGTGAGCTGCTCGGCGGCCTCCCGGGCCACCGCGCGGGACAGGCCGCGGTCCTCCAGCAGCCGGGTCAGCTCGTCGAGTTCGGCCTCCGGCTGCTCGTGCAGCTCGCGTTTCTCCACGGCCAGCGCGGCGAGTTCGGAGTCGCGCTGGGTGGAGACCGAGACGTACTCGCCGGCCGCCATGGACATCGATCCGGCGAGCAGCCCGGCCAGTCCGGCGGTGAGCAGGGCGGCCCGGCTCTGTGTCGCCCCGGCCACGCCGACGACGAGTCCGGCGGTGGAGACGATGCCGTCGTTCGCGCCCAGCACGGCGGCCCGCAGCCAGTTCAGCCGCGAGCCGAGCGCGCCCCCGTGGGTCTCGTCATGGGTCGGTTCCGTCACAACAGCGAGGATCCCACTCCGGGGGCCGCCCCGGCATCACCACACGCGCACGTCGGCCCCGCGGGCGAACACCGGGCTGGTCGCGTCCGGCGGCGGGTCCTGGAGCGGCTCGGCGAGCTCCGTGACCGTCGGGCCGACCTTCGCCGCGATGGGATCGAGGAGGGCGAGGTCGAAGCCGTAGACCCGGGCGGCGTTGCCGCCGAGCATGGCGGCCAGCTCCGCGCGCGGGACGCCCGCGAAGGCGTGGCGCAGGGCCTCGCGGGTGTACGGGTGGGTGCCCTCGTCGTGCGGGTAGTCGCTGCCCCACATGATCTTGTCGACGCCGATGCGGTGGCGCAGCGGCACCTCGTGGGGGCGCATGAAGCTCGCGCCGACGAAGCAGTTGTCCCGCCAGACCCGGGAGGGCGCCTCGCCCATGGTGGCGGCGAGTCCGGCGCCGAACCTGGCCTCGGCCGTGTCCGCGTGCGTGGCGGCCGCGACCAGACGGCCGTGGTAGTAGTCCAGCATGCCGAGCACACCGGGGATCCAGCCGGAGCCCTGCTCGGTGAGGACGAGTCTGAGGTCCGGGTGGCGGCGGAAGGCACCACCGAAGGCGAGGTGCCACAGGGCGCGGTGGGAGAACCAGGTCGTCTCCACCATGAAGACCGCGCGGGCGGCCGGTTCCTCGCCGAGCGGCGGGTTGGCCGAGCCGGCGTGGTGGTTGACGGGTACGCCGAGTTCCGCGCACACGGCCCAGATCGGGTCGTACACCTGCGAGTACAGCTCGGGCAGGCCCGAGCCGGGCGGCGTGCCGGGCAGCATCAGGCCGCCCGTGAGGCCCGCCGCGGCCGCCCGGCGGATCTCCCGCACGGCCTCCTCGACGTCGCCGAGGAGGATCTGGAAGACGCCCGCGCGGCGGCCCGGCGCGGCGGCGCAGAAGTCGGCGAGCCAGCGGTTGTGGGCGCGCAGGCCCGCCCAGCGGCGTTCGAAGTCCGCGGCGTTCGTCGGCTGGGTCATGAGCGAGCCGGAGGGAAAGAACGGCGGGATGGTGTTCGGGAAGATCACCTCGGCGACGATGCCGTCCGCCTCCAGCTCCGCCAGCCGCAGCTCGGAGTTCCAGTTGCGGTCGGCGGAGTCGGCGAGCAGGTCCTGGTGCGGGTTGACGTAGGTGGCCGCCCAGTCGTCGAAGTCGTCGTGGTACCGCCGCTCCAGGTACGGCCGGTAGTCCAGCAGGTCGGCGCCGGCGTGGCAGTCGGCGGAGATGACGGTGTACCGGTCGGCGCTCATGAGGCCGCTCCTCGCACCGGGGTGTCGGGGCCGGTCCCGAGGACCGGGAAGTCGTGGCCGGTCAGCCAGTGCCGGCCCGCCTCGCGCGAGCGGGCCCAGGACGCTTCGACGGCCGCCTGGCCGGGCGGCTGGCCGAGGTCGGCGGGGGTCGGGCCGATGCGGCGGGCCAGGGGCGCGAGCCGGTCGGTGTCGAAGCCGAAGACCTCGGCCGCGGCGAGGCCCAGCATGCGCCGGGTCTCGGTGACGGGGATGTCGTGGAAGGTGCGGCGCAGCCACGCGCGTGTGTCGGGCCAGGTGCCCTCGGGGTGCGGGAAGTCGCTGCCCCAGAGGATGTTGTCGACGCCGATCTCGTAGCGCTGGGCCAGCTCGCGCCGCTTGGTGTTGGTGGCGCAGATGAACACCTGCCGGTCCAGGTACTCGTGCGGCGGGCGTTTCAGCGCCTCGAACGGGGAGAGCTTCTTTCCGCCGTGCGCGCCGAGGTAGAGGCGGTCCATGAACCACAGCAGGTTGGGCAGCCACCAGCAGCCGGACTCTGCGACGCCGAAGCGCAGGCCGGGGTGGCGTTCGAAGACGCCGGACCAGAGCAGGAACCACAGCGGGCGGGCCGGCCACCAGGTGACCTCGGAGACGTAGATGCCGAGGTGGTCGCCGTACTCCTCGCGCGGGGCGGCGCCGGAGTGGGTGAGCACCGGCATGGCGCACTCGGCGGCGGCCGCCCACACGGGGTCGTACCGGCGGTCGTGGTAGGGCTCCCGGCCCGCCCAGAGCGCGGGGATCAGCAGGGCGCCGAGGCCGGACTCCCGGGACCGGTGGATCTCGGCGACGACCTGCTCGACCGGGGCGGTGATCGGCAGCAGGGCGACGCCGCAGTGCCGTTCGGGGTGGGCGGAGACGAAGTCCGCGAGCCACCGGTTGTGCGCCCGGGCGCCGGCCAGGCCGAGTTCCGGGTCGTGGTCGCCGGAGAGGCCGAGGCCGACGCCGAAGGGGGCGGCGGTGCGGCTGTCGACGGCGTCGGCGTCCGGGAAGACGACCTCGGCGGCCACGCCGTCGCCGTCCAGCTCCTTCACCCGCCGGGCCGCGTCCCAGCCGCCGCGCAGGCCCTCCTCGTTCTCCTCGAACCAGCGGGCGGCGAAGGTCTCGTTGCGGATGCCGAGCCGGGTCATCTCCGCGCGGCGCCGGTCGCGGCCCGCGAGGAACTCGTCGAAGGCGCGGTGGAAGCGGGACTCCAGATAGGGCCGGTACTGCTCGGTCGGCAGCCCGGCATGGCAGTCGGAGGAGATGATCAGGTACGGGTCGTCGGCTGTGCTCACGGGGCCTCCGCTCAGTCCAGGACGAAGCTTTCGAGGTACGAGGGGTTCGCGCGGTCGAGCATCGAGCGGGCCCGCGCGCGGATCTGGGCGTCGCTGTGCTCGCTCTCGGGCAGCAGCCAGAAGCGGTCCGCGCGGATGCCGCTCACCACGAGGTCGGCGACCTCCTCCACGGGCGTGAAGCGGACCTCCCGGCCGGCCGCGCGCATCGCCGCCTCCCACTGGTCCAGGCTGCGGTACGGGGTCCGGCGCGGGCGCTGCTTGGCGTAGCGGGCGGGCCGGTTGCGGTGCGACTCCCACAGGCCGGTGCGCAGCATGTGGGGGCCCGGGAAGAGCACCGACGCGCCCACGCGCGCGTGCTCGGCCCGGAGATGGGCGTACAGGGACTCGGTCAGGGTGACGACGGCGGCCTTGGTGACCGCGTACACGGAGGCGGTCGGCAGGGGGGCGATGCCGCCGTCCCCGGATGATGTATTGACCACATGACCGGGTTGACCCGAGTTGATCATCCTGGGCACGAATGCCTGGACGCCGTGGAAGACACCCCACACATTGACGGCGAAGGCCCATCGCCAGTCGTTCGGGTCGTGTTCCCACATCCGGCCCTCGGCGCCCGATCCGACGCCCGCGTTGTTGCACAGCACGTGCACGGCGCCATAGGTGTCGTACGCCGCCTCGGCCAGCTCCGCCACCTGCTCGCGCTCGCCGACGTCGACCACGCGCGCGTGCACGTCGGCGCCCTCGGCGCGCAGTTCGGCGGTGGCCCGGTCCAGCGCGGTCCGCTCGACGTCGGCGATGACCACCTTCAGGCCCTCGGCCGCGAACCGGCGGGCCATGGCGAGTCCGATCCCGCTCGCCGCCCCGGTGACGACGGCGACCTGTCCGGCGCGCAGGTCCATGCGGCTCAGCTCCCCTCGGGGGGTGCGTCGAGGATCTGGCGGGGGTCGTCGTAGCGCTGGTGGATGTACGGCAGCAGGGTCCGGGCGTCGACCCGCTCGACCACCCGGCCGCTCTGGTCGGTGGTCTTCTCGCCGAGGGTGATCTCCCGCAGCCGCAGTACCGGCAGGTCGGCCACCGGGTCGTACGCGGACTCGCGCAGCAGCACCTCGCCGGTGACCCGTTCGAGCCGGCGTGCCCTCTCGTGGCGGACGCAGTGCACCAGGACGGGGTCCAGGTCGAAGCCGGAGCCGTCCACCGCGGGCAGGAACTTGAAGTAGAAGTCGGTCCTGGCGGCGGGCTCGGGCAGCGGCAGTTCCCCGCTCACCGTGCCGCGCACCTCCACGAACGCGATGCCGTGGCGCTTCATCAGCGCGCGTACCCGGGAGCCCTCGCGTTCGACGGCCACCTCGCCGAGCTTCTTGGGCTCGCCGAAGACCTCCCGGCCGCCGGTGAGGGCGCGTTCGTGGGTCATCGGCATGACCAGCGGGTACCAGCCCTCGACCGGGCCGTGGGCCGCGGCGACCGCGAAGGAGCCCGCGCCGAGCGGCTGTCCGGGCAGGTCGACGCTGCTGATGTTCACCCGGACGAGCGGGCTGCCGGTGGGTTTCAGCGGCGGTGGCAGCACAGCCGCCACCGCGTCCGGGTCGGTCTCCCAGACGGCCACCACCCCGGTGGACCAGATGTCGGGAAGCCGCGCGGCCGCGGTGCGCGTGGCGGCGGTCTCCCGCTCGGTCCGTGCTCCGTACCGTACGCGTGCGCGTGCCATACGCCGTACCGCCCTTCTTCTGACGGACCGTCACCTGTAACACTGTTACAGCAGACCTCGCGCGGGGTAAAGAGCGCTGGAGCAAGGGGAGTTGGGGGATCATGCCGCTGAGTCGGGAGGCGGTGCTGGACGCCGCCGCGGAACTGGTGCGCCGGCACGGCCCGGACGCGCTGACCATGCGCGCGCTGGCCACCGCGCTGGACACCGCCGTGACCTCGATCTACTGGCACGTCGGGGGCCGGGAGGCGCTGCTCGACGCGCTGGTGGAGCGGACCCTGGCCGACCTCGGCGAGATCCGCCCGGCGGGGCGCACCCCGGAGCAGCGGGTCGTCTCCGTCGCGCGGGCCCTGCGCGCCCGGCTGCGCGACCATCCGCATCTGGTGGCCCTGGTGCACGAACGGGGGCTGACCGACCGGATGTTCCTGCCTGCGCAGCAGGTGCTGGTGCGCGAGGCGCACGCGGCCGGACTGCGCGGCGCGCGGGCCGCCGAGTTCGTCCGCGCGGTGCAGTTCCAGGTCGTGGGCCATGTGCTGGTGGAGCGCAACCGTGAGCGGGCCCCGGCGCAGCACCCCGGCGAGGAGGAGCTGTGGCGCACCGGCACCGCCGGGGAGGACCCCGCGCTGGCCCGCGCGCTCGCCCGCCCGGTGGACACGGAACGGCTCTTCGGGACGGCCGTACGGGCGCTGGTGCGGTCCCTGCTGGCGGCGCCGTGAACACGGGCGGAAGGCCGCGCTGAGCACGCACGGAAAACCAGTGGCGCCCCGCACGCGCGTTCCCCTACCGTCAAAGATCGCGGGGGCGGCTCCGCCGACGTGCTTCCTTCTCTCCCTTTCCTGGAATCCCAGCGCGTCCACTCTCCGCCCCCGCCCTCACACACCGTCTCCACCGGGGGATCTCCGCTTGTCCGCACTGACGTCCGTGCTGCTCCGCCGCCTCCGTACCGTCTACGTCGACCAGGCCGGACCACGCCCGGGCGATCCGTCGACGGCACAGGGGCTCGTCGCGCTGGAGAGCGAGCTGCTCGACCGGGGCTTCGCGCCGACGGCCCAGCTGCGCGCGGCGCTCGCCTGGCTCGGGCCCGCCGGGCTCGCGCAGGCGGGCCGGGAGCTGCTCCGGCACCTGGACGCCGAACTGGGCGCCGACCGCACCCATATGCCGCTGTTCCGGAACTTCCCGGTCTCCGTGCCCGGCGACACCTTCGCGCTCTACGTCGACCGGGTCTTCGCGCTGCTGCTCCAGTGGCCCGCGCAGCCCTGTGTGCTGTGCGGCACGGTGAGCGGTGTGCAGCCGGTGGCGCCGTGCGCGCATCTGGTCTGCCGCGACTGCTGGGACGGCGCGGAGTACACCGGCTGCCCGCTGTGCCACCGCCGCGTCGACCCCGCCGACCCGTTCCTGGTGCCGGGCGCGCCGCGCCGTCCGCGGGATGTCCCGGCGGGCCCGCTGAAGCTGCTCGCGCACGGCACGGACGCGGCGGCGGACACGGTCCACGCCCTGCGCGCGCTGCTGGCCCGGCGCACCCCCCTGCCGCCGCAGGACCGCGACGACCTGAAGGTGCTGCTGGAACACGCGCACCGGGACCTCGGCTGGTTCCCAGCGGAGATCCCGGTGCGCGAGACCAAGGCGCTCGTCCTGGGCACGCTGCTGCGCGACCGGCACACGCGCGGGGCGGCGACCGCACTGCTCGGCCGACAGCTGACGACGGCGACGGACGTGCTGCGGCTGCTGCACGTGTGGTCCGGCGGCGCGGCGGACCTGCTGGCCCCGCCCCGGCTGCGCTCGCTGCCGCGCGCGCTGCGCGCCCTGCTGCTCGGGGTGCTCGACGGGCTGCCGGCGGCCGCGCTGGTGGAGGACGTGCTGCGGCACCCGGCCGGGTGGAAGCGGGCCTCCGAGATCCTGCACCCGTTCGAGTACCACGCCCGCTACCCGCGGGCCGCCCTCGCCTTCGCCGTGCTGCGCGGCACCGGCACCGCCGGCACCGCGCTGGGCGAGGCGCTGCTGAGCACGGCCGCGGCACACCCGGAGGCGGTCCGGGCCGGCGGCGGCCGGCTGCACGCGGTGTCCTGGGGCGCCCGGGTGGAACAGGCACTGTCCGAGCGGGACACGCCGGCCGCGCTGGCCCTGCTCGCGCAGCGGCCGGGCGAACTGCTGCGCCGCCTGGACCATCTGCTGCGGCTGCGCGAACTCGACACGCTGCCCGAGGAGTTCGCGCAGGTGCTGCGGCGCGCGCTGCCCACGGCGGGCCCCGGTCCGCTGCTGGCCGCGCTGGGCCGGATGCGGGTCCGCCACCGGGCCGCCCCGCGGCGGGTGTTCTTCCCGCGCGGTCAGGTCGCGCACGCCTGGACGGTCGACGACACCCGGGCGCCGCTCGCCGAGGCGGTCACCACACGCGTGTGTGCGCTGCTGGAGGAGGAGGCGCTGCGCCGGCTGACCGGCCTGCCCCGGTTCGAACTGGCGGTGCTGGACTCGGCGCTCGCCGGGCTCGCCGTACCGTCCGCCGAAGGCGCGGCCGCCAGGGCGCTGGTGTCGGTGCCGCGCGGCAGCACCCAGCCGCTGCCCGAGGGCGAGGTGCTGCGCCTGTTCCTGCACTGGATGCAGCCGCCGAGGACGCGGGTGGACCTGGACCTGTCGGTGGCCCTGTACGACGAGGACTGGGAGTTCGCCGGCCTGTGCGACTACACCAGCCTGGTCTACGGCGACCGGTGGGCCGTCCACTCCGGCGACCTGACCTCGGCACCGGCGCCGGACGGCGCGACCGAGTACGTCGACCTGGACCTCGGCGCGCTCGGCGAGCTGGGCGTGCGCTACGCGGTGCCGGTCGTCTTCAGCTTCAACGACATCCCGTTCGAGGAGCTGCCGGACGCGTTCGCCGGCTTCATGACGCTGCCGTCGGCGGACGAGCGGGCGCGCGGCGCCGGGTACCACCCGCGCACCGTGCGCCAGCGCTACGACCTGGAGGGCGACTCGCGCATCCAGGTACCGATGGTGGTGGACCTGCGCCGCCGCACCTTCCTGTGGACGGACCTCCATCTGCCCTCCGCCGGCGGCTACCACAACCTGTACCGGCACAGCGCGGCCCTGGGCCGGATGGCGCGGGACCTCACCCAGTACTTCGCCACGGGCCGCACGACGCTGTGGGACCTGGCGGTCTGGCACGCGGCGGCGCGCAGCGCCCGGGTACTGGTCGTACGGCGGGCACCGGGGCCGCAGGAGCCCGGGGAGCTGTGGCACTACCTGCGCCGCGCCGGGGAGCCGGAGGCGGCCTTCGCCGCCCGGATACAGGCCCAGCAGGCACCGGACCGGCGGGAGCCGGCGCGGGACGCGGCGGACGCCGACGCCCGCGCGGGCGAAGCGGCCGCCGGACACCGTGTGTTGCTCGCGCTGGTGCACGGCGGGGTGGCTCCGCGGGAGGCGAGCGGCGAGGTGTACCGGCTGCTGCCCGGCCCGGCCGACGGCTGCGGTCTGGCTCCGCTGACGGCCGGGGACCTGGTGGCGGCGCTCGGCTGACGGCGGGGCATCTGAGGGCGGCGCTCGGCTGACGCCCCCGGCAATCCGTGACCCGCAATCCGTAATCCGCAACCGCCGAAGATATGTGCCACTTAGGGGCTTTTGGCAGCGTACGCACGCGCGTACGACGGTCGAGCTGCCGAACGGTGCCGTGACGTACGGGCGGAACCTGCGGGACGGCGTTGTCAGTCGCGGCCCGTATCCTCAGTGACCATGCTCGAAGACCGTGCGACCGCAGTGTCCTCCCCCACCCAGTGGCCGACCGCGTATCCGAAGGGATACGCGGTCGTTGACGTGGAGACCACCGGCCTGGCCCGGGACGACCGGATCATCTCGGCGGCCGTGTACCGGCTGGACGCGCGCGGCGAGGTCGAGGACCACTGGTACACGCTGGTCAACCCCGAGCGCGATCCGGGTCCCGTGTGGATACACGGTCTGACGAGCGAGATGCTCGAGGGCGCGCCCCTGTTCGCGGACGTCGCCGAGGAGTTCGCGGCCCGCCTGGACGGCCGGGTGCTGGTCGCGCACAACGCCGTCTTCGACTGGCAGATGATCGCGCGGGAGTACGCGCGGGCGCAGCGCCAGGCGCCGGTGCGGCAGCGGCTGTGCACCATCGCGCTGTCGAAGGAGCTGGGGCTGCCGCTGCCCAACTTCAAGCTGGAGTCGCTCGCGGCGCACTTCGGCGTCGTACAGCAGCGGGCGCACCATGCGCTGGACGACGCGCGGGTGCTCGCGGAGGCGTTCCGGCCCAGTCTGCACGCCGCCGCGGCGGGCGGGGTCCGGCTGCCGCTGCTGGAGTGCCGCCCGCTGACGGAGTGGTCGGACCGGCCGGTGCCCCGGCAGTCCACCGGCGGCTACGGCGGCTTCCGCGCGGGCAGTTGGCGGCCGTCCCGGAAGCGGCCCGCCTGCCCCTACCCCAACCCCGGCCGGTACGAAGAGGGCAAACCCCTCAAACAGGGCATGCGGGTGGCGTTTTCGGGCGACACCTCCGTCGACCGCGAGCTGCTGGAGGACCGGGCGACCGAGGCCGGGCTGCATGTGGCGTCCAGCATCTCCCGGCTGACCAGCCTGCTGGTGACCAACGACCCCGACTCGGGCACCTCCAAGGTGGCCAAGGCGCGGCAGTTCGGCACACCCGTGATGGACGAGGCCGCGTTCGGGCAGCTGCTGCGCGATGTGGAGCCCGCCGACGGGTGACGTCCGGCGCCCGCCACGGACCGGGGCGCGGGGCCGTACGAACGGGTGATTGGTCCACGACTCACCCGGCGGCCGCTCGCCCGGCGGCGGACGGCAGCCCACGCTGTGGCCCATGGCGACATGCGAAGTTTGCGGCAATGACTACGGAATGACCTTCGAGGTCCATGCCCAGGGCGCGGTGCACGTCTTCGACTGCTTCTCCTGTGCGATCCACCGGATGGCCCCGATCTGCGAACACTGCCGGGTGCAGATCATCGGCCAGGGCGTGGAGGCGGAGGGCCACTGGTACTGCGGCGCGCACTGCGCCCGTGCGGAGGGGAGGGCCGGAGTCGTCGACCGGGTGTGACCCGGTACCCGCCTGAATGCACCCCACGGCCCGGAGGTACCGTCGTGGGGTGCATCGCTACCGCTTCCTGTTGTCCCGCCAGTGGGTGATCCTCACCCTCGTCGCGATCGCACTGATCCCGACGATGATCAGGTTGGGCTTCTGGCAGCAGCACCGGTACGACCAGCGCACCGCCCGGAACAACCTGGTGTCCTCGGCGCTGCACGCCAAGCCGGTCCCGGTCGAGCAGCTGTCCTCCCCCGGGCACACCGTGACCCGCACCGAGAGGTACCGCACGGTCACCGCGACCGGCACCTTCGACACCGCCCGCGAGGTCGTGGTCCGGCGCCGGACCAACTCCGACGGCGAGGTCGGCTTCCACGTCCTCACCCCCTTCGTCCTGGACGACGGCAAGGTCCTGCTCGTCAACCGCGGCTGGATCCCCGCGAACGGCGTGCAGACCGCCTTCCCGAAGATCCCCGCCCCGCCGGCCGGCCGGACCACCGTCACCGGGCGGCTGATGGCCGACGAGACGACCGCGGCGAGCGGCATCAAGAACGTCAAGGGCCTGCCCGACCGGCAGATCATGCTGATCAACAGCGCCGAGGAGGCCCACCGGCTCGGCGCCCGGGTGCTCGGCGGCTATGTCGAGCAGACCGCGCCCCGGGCCAAGGACGGCTCCCCGGAGCAGATCTCCGACCCGGGCAGCGAGGACGCCCCGCTGAACTACGCCTACATGATCCAGTGGTGGCTGTTCGCCGCGGGCGTCCCGGTCGGCTGGTGGTTCCTGGTCCGGCGGGAGATCCGCGACCGGGAGGAGGCCGCGGCGCAGCCGAAGCCGGAGCAACCGGAACCGGCCGCGGTCTAGCCCCGGCCGCGGGCACGTCACGGCCCGGCAGACGCCCGCCCACGCGTACGTCACTCCCCCGGCGCACCACCTGATTGGCCCCCTGGTCCCGCGGGAAACCGCATCCCGTGAACGCGCGCATCGAGGACTACGCCCTCATCGGCGACGAACAGACCGCCGCCCTGATCGGCCGGGACGGTTCGATCGACTGGCTGTGCCTGCCCCGCTTCGACTCCGGCGCCTGCTTCGCCCGGCTGCTGGGCGACGAGAACCACGGCCACTGGCGGATCGCCCCCGAGGGAGCGGACACCTGCACCCGGCGTGCCTACCGGCCCGACACGCTCGTCCTCGACACCGAGTGGGAGACCGCCGAGGGCACGGTGCGCGTCACCGACCTGATGCCCCAGCGCGACCGCGCACCCGACGTCGTACGCATCGTCGAAGGGGTCACCGGCCGGGTCACCGTCCGCAGCACCCTGCGGCTGCGCTTCGACTACGGCTCGATCACGCCGTGGGTGCGCCGCACGGACGGCCACCGGGTGGCCGTCGCGGGCCCGGACGCGGTGTGGCTGCGCAGCGAGCCCGCCGTACGCACCTGGGGCGAGGACTTCTGCACCCGCTCCGAGTTCACCGTGGCCGAGGGCGACCGGGTCGCCTTCGTGCTCACCTGGCACCCCTCGCACGAGCGGCGCCCGCCGCTCACCGACCCGTACGAGGCGCTGGAGAGCAGCGTCACCGACTGGCGGCGCTGGGCCCGGCAGTGCCGGTACGACGGTCCCTACCGGGACGCGGTGGTCCGCTCCCTGATCACCCTCAAGGCCCTCACCTACGCCCCGACCGGCGGGATCGTCGCGGCGGCCACCACCTCGCTGCCGGAGAAACCGGGCGGGGTGCGCAACTGGGACTACCGCTACTGCTGGCTGCGCGACTCCACCCTCACCCTCGGCGCGCTGCTCAGCGCCGGCTACCACGAGGAGGCCGAGGCCTGGCGCAACTGGCTGCTGCGCGCGGTCGCGGGCGACCCGGCCGACCTCCAGATCATGTACGGCGTCGCGGGCGAGCGCCGGCTGGCCGAGACCGAGCTGCCCTGGCTGCCCGGCTTCGCCGGCTCCACCCCCGTACGGACCGGCAACGGCGCCGTCGAACAGCTCCAGCTCGACGTGTACGGCGAGGTGATGGACTCGCTGTCACTGGCCCGCACCTCCGGGCTGCCCACCCGGCCGCACATGTGGGCCATCCAGCGCTCGCTGATGGACTTCCTGGTGTCGGCGTGGCGGCAGCCGGACGAGGGCCTGTGGGAGGTGCGCGGCGGCCGTCGCCAGTTCGTGCACTCCAAGGTGATGGTCTGGGTGGCCGCCGACCGGGCCGTGAAGACCCTGGAGAAGCACAAGGAGCTGGACGGCGACCTGGACGGCTGGCGCGCGCTGCGCGACGAGGTCCACCAGGAGGTGTGCGAGAAGGGCTTCGACCCCGACCGCAACACCTTCACGCAGTACTACGGCTCCCGGGAACTCGACGCGGCGCTGCTGCTCATCCCGCGGGTCGGCTTCCTGCCGCCGGACGACCCGCGGGTGGTCGGCACGGTCGACGCGGTCCGCGACGACCTCGGGCACGGCGGTTTCCTGCGCCGCTACGACACCGAGGACTCGGTCGTCGACGGGCTGCCGAGCGGCGAGGGCGCCTTCCTGGCCTGCTCGTTCTGGCTGGCCGACGCGCTGCATCTGACCGGCCGCAGGAAGGAGGCCCGGAAGCTGTTCGACCGGCTGGTGGGGCTGACCAACGACGTGGGCCTGCTGGCCGAGGAGTACGACCCGCTGAACGGCTGCCAGCTGGGCAACTTCCCGCAGGCGTTCAGCCATGTCGGCCTGGTGAACACCGCCCTCACACTCTTCGGGGAGGACGGGGCAGGATAGGGGCCATGGATCTTGGACTGAGGAACCGGGTGTACGTCGTCACCGGAGCCACGCGCGGCCTGGGCAACGCCGCGGCGCGCCGGCTCGTCGCCGACGGTGCGAAGGTGGTGATCACCGGACGGGACGGGAAGCAGGCCGCCGAGGCCGCCGCGGAACTGGGCCCGAACGCGGTCGGGGTGGGTGTCGACAACTCCGCGCCGGACGCCCCCGAGCGGCTCATCGCGGCCGCCCGGGAGAACTTCGGCGGCTTCCACGGGATGCTGGTGAGCGTGGGCGGGCCGCCGCCCGGGTTCGTCGCGGACAACACGGACGAGCAGTGGCGCGACGCGTTCGAGTCGGTGTTCCTCGGCGCGGTGCGGCTCGCCCGGACCGCGGCGGCCGAGCTGGAGGCGGGCGGGGTCATCGGGTTCGTGCTGTCGGGCTCGGTGCACGAGCCGATCGCCGGGCTGACCGTGTCCAACGGGCTGCGGCCGGGGCTCGCCGGGTTCGCCAAGTCGCTCGCCGACGAGCTGGGGCCGCGCGGTATCCGGGTGGTGGGGCTGCTGCCGGCCCGGATCGACACCGACCGGGTGCGCGAACTGGACGGACTCTCCGCCGACCCGGAGGCCACCCGGGCGGCGAGCGAGGCCCGGATCCCGCTGCGCCGGTACGGGACGCCGGAGGAGTTCGGGAACGTCGCCGCGTTCCTGCTGTCACCGGCGGCTTCCTACCTGACGGGCATCATGCTGCCGGTGGACGGCGGCATGCGGCGCGGCTTCTGACGCTCCTCAACCGACCCTTCCGGCGCGGTGCCTGACCGTGCCCAGCCGCACCTCCGCCGGAAGGGACGGCAGCCCCGCCGAGTCACGTGCGTGGGCGAGCGCCCGGGCCGTGAACTCCGCCAGGGTGCCCGCCGGGTCCGCATCCGGCTCCAGGCGCAGCCAGGCCCGCGCCGTGGGTGTCGTACGACGGCCGGCCAGCAGGACCTCGGCATGGGCCACGCCGTCCTGCCGGACCGCGTCCTCGGCGAGGGCGCCTTCCAGGGCCCTGCCCCGCAGCAGGGCGCCCTCGCCGTCGCCGGTGGTGACGAGCAGCTCGGGCAGGCGGCGCCGGCGCAGGACCGCCGTCAGCCACCACAGGGCGAGCAGCATCAGGGCCGCGAGGGCGGCGATGACCGTCGGCCACCACCATGCCGTGTCCCGCCAGCGGGTGCGCTCGTGCCGGGTGAGCAGGACGTCGTGCGGGCCGGTGTGCAGCCACCAGGAGGGCGGCGGCGCGCCCAGGCCGACGGCCAGCACCGCGCCGCCGACGGCGAGCAGCACCAGGCCCACCAGGGCCAGCAGGATGCGGCTGACTCCGCCGGTGCGGCCTGCGCGCATCCCCGTCACCCCTTCCGTCCGGGCCGCGCCACCCGCAGGGACAGCGCGGGCGGGGCGGTGAGGCCGAGGCCCCGGATCGCCTCGTCGAGCGTGCTGTCCAGGTCGGCGCGGACCTCGTCCAGGTCGCGGAAGTGGGAGACGACCCGGACGTCGGCCTTCCGGCGGCGCATCCGCACCCGCACCGCGCGCACCCCGGAGACGTCCATGGCGCGGTCCCGCAGCAGCAGCGCCGCCGCCTCCCGGTGCAGGGCGGCGCGGACCTCGGGGTGCGGGCGGCGCATCGGCAGCTGGGCGCGCAGGCCCGGGGTGACCGCGAGGACGATCAGCCACAGGCCGAGGGCGGCGGCGACGGCGGCGCCGGTCAGCACCCAGACGTCGTCCAGGGGGCGCTGCGCCAGTTGCCGGGCCAGGGCGCGGCGCCAGTACATCGCCGGGCGGTGGGCGCGGACGGCGGCGATGTCGTAGAGCAGCAGGCCCGCGCCGGCCGCCAGCAGGACGGCGACGACGGCGGCCGGGACGCGGCGCGGCGACCAGAAGCGGCCGCTGCCGGCGGGAGCCGGGGCGTCCGCCTCGGGGGCCTCGCCGAGCGTGCCGGTGGGCCGTGCCTCGCTCATCATGTCCTCCCCGGTGCGGTCGGCAGGTGCAGTCCCTCGACCCGGACGGCGACCTCGGACACCTCCAGGTCCACGAGGCCTTCCACCCGCTCGGTGACCCGGCGGCGCACGGCGGCGCAGCGGGCACCGACGTCGCAGGGGTAGCCGAGTTCGAGGTGGACCCGGACCCGGGCGGTGCCCCGGGGGGTTCCCCCGCCCGGGCGGGGCGCCGGGTGCGGGCTCACGACGACCGTGGCGTGCGGGGCGGTCACCTCGGCGGGCAGCGGCGCCAGCGCCTCGCGCGCGGCCTGGGCGGCGATCTTCGCCACGACCCGGTCGGCGATCCGGGTGGCGCCGCGTTCGCCGGGCGGCACCCGGGCCGGCGCCGGGCGCACCGTGCCGGTCTCGAGGCTCACCCGGTCACCTCCGCCGGTCGCGCCGGTCGCCGCGGGTGCGGAAGAACTCCCCGAGTTCCAGGTCCCCCTCGGCGAACCGGCCGACGACGAACCCGATCGCACCCAGCGCGGCCACCAGCAGAAAGGCGCCGAACCCGCCGAAGTACCCGGCGAAACCCAGCGCCATCCCGGCGATCATGCCGACCATGGCCATGCTCATGCAGCGCTCCTCAGCTCGTCGGGCGGTGGGCCGTCACTGGATCCGGGGCTCGGGTTCCTCTTCCTCCTCCTCGGGGAGTTTGACGTCGCTGACCGCGATGTTGACCTCGACCACCTCGAGTCCGGTCATGCGTTCCACGGCGGCGATCACGTTCTCGCGCACGGCGTGGGCGACATCGCCGATGGAGACGCCGTAGTCCACGACGAGCTCCAGGTCGAGCGCGGTCTGCACCTCGCCGACCTCGGCCTTCACTCCCCGGGTCACCGACTTGGAGCCGCCCGGCACCCGGTCGCGCACGGCGCCGAAGGTGCGGGCGAGCCCGCTGCCCAGGGCGTGGACGCCGACGACGTCCCGGGCGGCGAGTCCGGCGATCTTCTCCACGACACCGTCGGCGATGGTCGTCCGCCCGCGGGTCGCCGGGTCGCCGCCGCCGCGCCGGGTGGCCTTGCGGGTCGACACCTGCGGCTCCTGAGCGCCTTCCGGGGTCGTCGTCATGTCGGTCATCGCCGTACGTCCCTCTCGGTCGTCGTACCTCTTCGGTCGCCGTACCTCTTCGGTCCCTCTTCGGCTGTCGTCCTGAACACCACGGTATGCAAGGTTGCCCGGCTGCGCGCCGTGGATGCGGCAGGCTGGAGGAATGACGGCGGACCGGTGGACACAGGCGGCGGCGCGGACGGTGCGGCACCCGGTGGGACTGGGCAGGCTGCTGCCGCTGGGCGGGCCGGGCGACGGCGCGTGGATCGCGGAGGGCGCGGCCGCGGCGGTACTGGAGCGGGCGGCGGCAAAGGTGCCGGGCGTGCGGCTGGGCGCGCTGCGGATCGCGCTCGCCGATCCGGAGGACGCGGCCGAGCCCGTCGTACCGGCGCCGCCGAGCGGGCTGCCGCCGGGGGCCCTTCGGGTGACGGCGGACGTCGCGGCCACGGCCGGGGAGCCCCTGCCGACGGCGGCGGAGCGGCTGCGGCGGGCGTTGGCCACGGCCGCCACGGAGCGGCTCGGGCTGGCGGTGGCGGAGGTGGATCTGCGCGTGACGGAGCTGCTGGACGAAGACGCGCCGCCCCCGGCGGTCCATCTGCCGCAGCCGGCGCCCGCCCGGGAGCCCACGGACCCGGACGAGGCCCGTGCGGCGGCGGCCGCCCTGTCGGTGCCCGGGGTGGTGCGGCTGACGGGCTCGCTGGGCGGCCTGGGACGGGCGGTGCGGATCGAGGAGCGCGCCGAGCAGGGCGCGCTGCCGCACCGGCATGTGCGCATGGAGCTGGCGACCGGTGCGGACCACCGGGCCGTGGAGGTGGCCCGGCGGGTCCGCGCGGCCGTACACGGCGCACTGGAGGGCCGGCCGACGGTGGCCGTACTGGTCACCGCCGTCGACTGGTGATCAGAAAAGTATTAGTCGCCGAGACCGGCCAGGTCGCGCAGGCGGCGGGCCTGGGCGGCGCGTTCCGCCGTGCGCTGTGCCTCGTAGTCGCGGTCCTGCGCGCCACGGAGCAGCGCCTTGGTCTCCACCACCGCGTCGCGCGGCGGGGCCAGCAGCGCTGCCGCCAGGTCGCGTACGGCGTCGTCGAGTTCGGCCGCCGGAACCGCCAGGTTGGCCAGTCCGGTCGCCACCGCCTCCTCGGCGCCGACGAACCGTCCGGTCGCGCAGATCTCCAGCGCGCGGGCGTACCCGACCAGGCTGACCAGCGGGTGGGTGCCGGTCAGGTCGGGGACGAGGCCGAGGCTGGTCTCGCGCATGGCGAACTGCACGTCGTCCGCGACGACCCGGAGGTCGCACGCGAGCGCGAGCTGGAAGCCTGCACCGATGGCGTGCCCCTGGACGGCGGCGATGGACACGAGGTCGCTGCGCCGCCACCAGGTGAACGCCTCCTGGTATTCGGCGATGGTCGCGTCGAGCCCGGCGTCGTCACGGCGCGCGAGCTCGATGAAGGACGGCTCGCCCGGGATCCCCTCCGGGGTGAACATCTGACGGTCCAGCCCGGCGGAGAAGGACTTGCCCTCACCCCGCAGCACGACAACGCGGACGGAGCCCGGCAGCAGCCGGCCGACCTCGGCGAGCGTGCGCCACAGAGCGGGGCTCTGGGCGTTGCGCTTGTCCGGGTTGGTCAGCGTCACCGTGGCGAGCGTGTCGTCGACGGTGAGCCGTACGCCGTCCTTGTCGAGTACGGGAGCGAGGTCCTGCTCGGGCGTAGCCATGGGGCGCCTCCGATGGGTGCGGTCAACAGAGCAGAGCTAAGTGACTGCACAGTAACCACCCGGCCGGTCAGTCCGCCGACCGGGTGGCCACCATCGAAGCCGATGGGCCGCCCCGAGTCAGGACTGTGCGGCCTTCTTGCCCCGGGTCGCTCCGCCACGCCCACGCAGCGTGACGCCCGACTCGCTGAGCATCCGGTGGACGAAGCCATACGAGCGGCCGGTCTCCTCGGCCAGCGCCCGGATGCTCGCACCGGAGTCGTACTTTTTCTTCAGGTCTGCCGCGAGCTTGTCGCGCGCGGCGCCGGTCACCCGGCTGCCCTTCTTCAGAGTCTCGGCCACCCGTGCCTCCTCATGGGAAGTGCGCTCTGGTCTCCTCATGATCACCCCTCTTGGGCGCGATGGCCACCCATTCGGCAAGGTCTGTGGGACATCGTTGTGACGACAGGAGCGCATCCCCACAAGCGGACTATGGAATTCCACGGGGTGTTGTCCGCAGGACCGAACGGGTGGATTCACGAAGTGCCAGGTCAGCGACCGGAGCGGCCGATCCCTTGGCAGCATGAGGATCGGCCGTGAAATCCGTGTACGACACACCTCAATACGAGGAGTTCTCACACAGATGATGGATCACGGATCGGCCGAATGATCCATACTCAGTGGATCAGGCTTTCGATCACGCCAGGGCGACGAGATCCGCGTAGTCCGCGCCCCACAGGTCCTCGACGCCGTCCGGCAGCAGGATGATCCGCTCCGGCTGGAGCGCCTCGACGGCGCCCTCGTCGTGCGTGACCAGGACGACCGCGCCCTTGTAGGTGCGCAGCGCGCCCAGGATCTCCTCGCGGCTCGCGGGGTCGAGGTTGTTGGTCGGCTCGTCCAGCAGCAGGACGTTCGCCGACGACACGACGAGCGTGGCCAGGGCGAGGCGGGTCTTCTCACCGCCGGAGAGGACCCCGGCCGGCTTGTCGACGTCGTCGCCGGAGAACAGGAACGAACCCAGCACCTTGCGGACCTCGACCAGGTCCATGTCGGGGGCGGCCGAGCGCATGTTCTCCAGGACCGTGCGGTCGGCGTCCAGGGTCTCGTGCTCCTGGGCGTAGTAGCCGAGCTTGAGGCCGTGGCCGGGGACGACCTCGCCGGTGTCCGGCTGCTCGGCCCCCGCGAGGAGCCGGAGCAGGGTGGTCTTCCCCGCGCCGTTGAGGCCGAGGATGACGACCCGCGAACCCTTGTCGATGGCCAGGTCGACGTCGGTGAAGATCTCCAGCGAGCCGTAGGACTTCGACAGACCCTCGGCGGTGAGCGGGGTCTTGCCGCACGGCGCGGGCTCGGGGAAGCGCAGCTTGGCGACCTTGTCGGAGACGCGCACCGCGTCCAGCCCGGCGAGCAGCCGGTCGGCGCGCTTGGCCATGTTCTGCGCGGCGACCGTCTTGGTGGCCTTGGCGCGCATCTTGTCGGCCTGCGAGTGCAGGGCGGCGGCCTTCTTCTCGGCGTTCTGCCGCTCCCGCTTGCGGCGCTTCTCGTCGGCCTCGCGCTGCTGCTGGTAGAGCTTCCAGCCCATGTTGTAGACGTCGATCGTGGAGCGGTTGGCGTCCAGGTAGAACACCTTGTTCACGACCGTGTCGACCAGGTCGACGTCGTGGGAGATCACGATGAAGCCGCCGCGGTAGGTCTTCAGGTAGTCCCGCAGCCAGATGATCGAGTCCGCGTCGAGGTGGTTGGTGGGCTCGTCGAGGAGCAGCGTGTCCGCGTCGGAGAACAGGATCCGCGCCAGCTCGATACGGCGGCGCTGACCGCCGGAGAGGGTGTGCAGCGGCTGGCCCAGCACCCGGTCGGGCAGGTTCAGCGCGGCGGCGATGGTGGCGGCCTCGGCCTCGGCGGAGTACCCGCCCTTGGTGAGGAACTCCGTCTCCTGCCGCTCGTACTGCTTCATGGCCTTCTCGCGGGTGGAGCCCTTGCCGTTGGCGATGCGCTCCTCGTTCTCGCGCATCTTGCGGATCAGGACGTCGAGGCCGCGCGCGGACAGGATGCGGTCGCGGGCGAGGACGTCCAGGTCGCCGGTGCGGGGGTCCTGCGGGAGGTAGCCGACCTCGCCGGAGCGGGTGATGGTGCCGGCCGCGGGGATGCCCTCGCCGGCCAGACACTTGGTGAGGGTGGTCTTGCCTGCGCCGTTACGGCCGACGAGGCCGATGCGGTCGCCCTTGGCGACCCGGAAGGTGGCGTTCTCGATGAGGACGCGCGCACCGGCGCGCAGCTCGATACCAGAGGCGGAGATCAAGGGACAGACTCCTGGGCGTACATGGGATTGGCGGGTGGGCGGCTGAGGGCGTTCCCGCCGTCTAATGCGCGAGGAGAATGGCCATGGGGAAAGTCTAACGGGGCCACGCAAGCGGTTTTTCTACGTCCAGGTGTTCGTACCGACCCGTTCCGTGACCGGGGAGATCGTTGCCGAGCGGGGCGCGGTCCGGGGTGATCCGCCCCAGGTCGTCCACGGGCACCAGCTGCCCGGTCCAGGCGCCCTGGGCGCACGGCTGGGCCAGCAGCAGGGCCGTACCGCGGCGTACGGCGCGCTCGGGCCGGAACCCGCAGTCCGCGGGGGCGGGCAGCATCCGGCGCAGGTCGCCGTCGGCGGTGCGGTACGCGGTGACGCGGTGCGGGGTGACGACGGCGAGGATGCCCCGGCCGAGGGGGCGCAGGACGCCGCTGCCGCCGTGCGCCGGGAGCCACGCGGCGGTGCCGGGCAGGGCGCGGTGCCGGCGCACGGTGCGGCCGTCGGTGTCGGTGAGCAGGCCGTCGGTGTCGGTGAGCAGGCCGTCGTCCCAGAGCGCGATCGCCTCCGCGGGCGCGGCCAGGCGACCGGCCGGCGTCCCGCGCGCGCGTACCGCCAGCGCAGCGCCCCGGTCCGGGTGTCGTAGGCCGCCACGGCACTCCCCCGCGCCCGGGCCGCCCACCGCCCGGCCGACGCCTCCCGCTCCGCGCGCGGCGCGACCACGAGCCGGTCCCCGTACGGCACGGGCCGCACCGCATGGGCCACCACGAGCAGACACCCGACGAGGAGCAGGCCGAGTACGGCACGCAGCCGCCGGCGCGGGAAGCGGTCGCCGCGGGCCGCACGAGCGACTACCGCCCTGCCGACGCGGCTCCGACGGCCGCCCCTCAGGCCGGTCCCGGCGGGCGGGGCGCGGTGTCGCCCGTTCGGGTGGGGGTGGGGGGTGGGGGTGGCCGGGTGGGTAGGGATGGGGCCGGTTTCCGTGGAACCGGTCCGGCGGAGGGGTGACGCCGGGGCCGGCCGTGAGCACGACGTCCGTGAAGGGGTGAGCGGTATGAGGGGCACGGGCGGTGGAGGGCGGCCGAGTGTCTGTCCCGCGCTGCTGTACGCGGACGCGCGGGCGGCTATCAGGCAGCTGACGGAGGCCCTCGGCTTCACCGAGCTGTCGGTGTACGAGACGGCGGACGGCACGGTGATGCACGCCGAGCTGGTCCAGGGCAACGGCGCGGTGATGATCGGCTCCAGGGGCCGCGGCGGGCCGTTCGACACGGCGATGAGGGGTGCGGGGCCCGCCGGGGTGTACGTCGTCGTGGACGACGTGGACGCCCACCACCAGCGGGCCGTGGAGCACGGGGTGGAGATCCTGATGCCCCCGACGGACCAGGACCACGGCTCGCGGGACTATCTGGCGCGGGACGCCGAGGGCACCGTGTGGAGCTTCGGGACGTACGCCCCCGACGTCCAGCCCTGAGCCTCAGCCCCCGGTGTGCACCTGGAACGCGGCCCGGCGCACGGCCTTGGCCAGGGCCGGGTCGGGGTGGGCGGCGGCCAGGGCGACCAGGACCTGCACGGTGCGCGGGTGGCCGACGGCGCGGACCTCGTCGAGCAGCTGGGGGACGGTGGGCTGCACCGCGGACTCCAGGTGCCGGACCAGCATCGGCGTCTCGCCGTGGTCGGCGACGGCCGCGGCGGTGTCCACCCAGAGCCAGGTGGCCTCCTCGCGGGTGAGCACCTCGTGCGCGTCCTCCGGGTCGACGCCGTCGTGCTCGGCCAGCCACAGCAGCGCGTACGGCCTGAGGGCGGGCTCGTCCACCACGGCGCGCACCTCGGGTTCGGCCGGGGCGCCGACCACGCGCAGCGCCTCGAAGGCGAGGCCGCGCAGCAGGGCGTCCTCGCCGCGGGCGGCGGCGATCAGCTCGGTGACGGCGGCGCCGACGGGGCGGGCGGCGAGCCAGGCCCGGTACTCGGCGCGGGCCGCGTTGGGGCGGAGCTGGGCGCAGCCGCGGAGCATGTCCTCGGCGGACTGCTCGATGTTGCCGGCCGGGCTCTGGGCGGCCACGCAGATCTGCTCCAGCTTGACCCACACCGCCCAGCTGCCCAGCGGGGTGAGGGTGGCCTGGCCGTCGCCGTAGGTGAGGGCGCCGACGGCGGCGAGGGCGCTCAGGGCCCAGTCGAGCAGGGGCTCCAGCGGGGTGTCCCCGGCGGGGTCGGCGGCGGCCGGGGTGCCGGCGGGCGGCTCGGGGGCGGGGCCGTAGGGGACCTCGCAGCGCTCGGTGCGCAGTTCGGTGACGCGCTGCCGGAGCAGGTCGAGGAGCTGTTCGACCGGGACGGGGCCGGCGGACAGCTGGAGGAAGGAGAGCACCTGGGGCATGGCCGAGACGACCTCGGCGACGGCGGCGGGCTCCTGGTCGGCGGGCTCCGGGGAGGCGAGCGACCAGGCGTCGAAGAGGGCGACCCAGCCGCGCAGCACGGCGCTGTCGTCGCGGTCCCAGGCGCGCAGCCGCCAGCCGGGGCGCGCGTTGTCACCGTGCACCTCGACCAGTCCGGCGAGGCGGGCGGTGTCCCATTCGGCACGCACCTGAGCGACGCTCAGGCCGAGCTCGGCGGCGGCCCGTTCGGCGGTCGCGGCGGACAGGGTGGCCTTGCCGTCGGCGGTGGCGGCGTCGCTTCCGGGGCCGAGGGCGGCGTCGGCCCAGCGGGCGACGCGGACCGCGCCGGCCAGCCGGAGGCGGGCCATTCTCGCCAGCTCGGCCGGGGCGGGTGTGCCCTCCGGCGGCCGGGGTGCGGGGCGGCCTGGGCGTCGCTGGTTCACGGCTCTGGGGGCGGCGGCCAGGGGTCGGGGTCGGACGAGTCGAAGCCTGGAGTCGCGCGGGATACGGGACGTCACGGGGGCAGTCTTCCGGTTGACGGTCCGAAAACCCAAACGGAATGTCACGGCGGGCGACGGAGCTGGCCAACGCACCGGCCCCGGCACGGGGAGCGGGAGCGGCCGTGAAGACTCCTTCAAGCCATCGGTACAGCGTTAAACGGAACGCCCCCGGACCTTTCCCCGCGGGTCACATCAGTGGGGTGAGGAAGCGGCGCAGGCGTTCCTCGTACTCCTCCGGGTCGGGGTTCCACATCGCCGCGTGGGGCGCGTCCGCCACGGTGTGCAGGGCGACCTTGTCGGGGCGGCGGGCGGCGAGGCGGCGGGAGAACGCCCAGGGCGCCACCTGGTCCCCCGGGCCGTGCATGATCAGCGTCGGTACGGCGAGCCGCTCCGGGTCGCCCGCCCCGGTGGCCTGGTCGGCGTGCAGCCCGGCCCGGCCCTGCGCGGCCCGCACCGCGAGCGGCAGCAGCGGCTGCGGGGTGTTCCGGGCCTGGGCGAGGGCGCGCAGCGTGGCCTCCCAGCTGAGGACCGGCGAGTCCAGGACCAGCCCGGCGATGCGGTCGCGCACGGCGGAGTGCTCGGCGGCGCGCAGGGCCATCGTGGCGCCGGTGGACCAGCCGAGCAGCACCACGCGGCGGGCGCCGTACCGCACCGCGTAGCGGATCGCCGCGTCCACGTCCCGCCACTCGGACTCGCCGAGGTGGTTGAGGCCGTCCGGCGGGTGGGGGGCGCCGAGGTCGCCGCGGTAGGCGAGGGCGAGCACCGGCAGCCGGCGGGCGTGCAGGAAGCCCATGAGGTTCATGGTGTGTTCGCGGGTGGTGCCGAGCCCGTGCACGGCGATCACCCAGATGTCCCGGCTGCCGGGCAGGAACCAGGCGGGCAGGGGACCGAGTTCGCCGGGGACGTCCACGTCGGCGTGGTCGAGGCCGAGGGCGCCGCGCGGGTTGCCGACGTACAGGTTCGGGGTGAGCCAGACCGAGTCGCCGGGGTCGAGGCTGCCGTGGGTGACGCCCTCCAGGCGGCGCACGACGGTGTCGACGCTGTGCCGGGCCGTGGTCAGGACGGGTCCGACGACCGCATGGGAGCCGTCGCCCGCGAGGCCGTAGGTGCCGGGGCGCAGGGAGGCGAGATCGCGGGTGAGGGATATCCGGCCGGCGGCCGTGCTGTGCACGGTGAGGCGGGGCTCGGTGGGCAGCGGGCGGCCGGCGGGGGCCTTCAGCGCGGCGTCGCTGGCCAGCCGGCCGGCGGCCACGGATGCCGCGCCGGCGGCGAGAACGGCGGTCACCGCGGTGGCGGTCGCTTTGACTGGGCGCACGGGTCCAGTGTCCCGGCGCTCGCGGTCCCCGGCCAGTGGAAGGCCCGGACACGGCGAGGAAAAGGCGGGGAAGAGGCGGGGAGAAAGTGCGGAGAGGGGGCGGGGTCAGGGGCGCCGGCCGTAGCCCTCCAGCCGGGACGCGGCCTCGCCGAGCTGCGCTTCGGTGAGCAGGGTCGGGGTCAACCCCGGGACCGAGGAGGCCGTCAGCCAGACCCGGCACATCCACTCCAGCTGGGCGGTGCGGTCGTAGGCCTGGTCGAGGTCGGCGCCGTAGGTGAGCGTGCCGTGGTTGCGCAGCAGGCAGCCGGAGCGGCCGGCGAGGGCGCGCAGCACATGGCCGGCCAGTTCCTCGCTGCCGTAGGCCGCGTAGGGGGCGACCCGGACGGGTCCGCCGAGGGCGGCGGTCATGTAGTGGATCGGGGGCAGCTCCGGTACCAGCGTGGAGACCGCGGTGGCGTGCACGGCGTGGGTGTGGACGATGGCGCGGGCGTCGGTGGCGCGGTATACGGCGAGGTGCATGGGCAGCTCGCTGGTCGGCACCCGGGTGCCGAGCACCTGGCGCCCGGTGAGGTCGACGCCGGTGATGTCGTCCGGGGTGAGCCGGTCGTAGGGCACGCCCGACGGGGTCACCAGCACCAGGTCGCCGACCCGCGCCGAGACATTGCCGGAGGTGCCGACCACCAGTCCGTCGGCGACGGTCCGGCGTGCCGCCGCGACGACGTCCGCCCAGACCCGCCCCGGCTCCGCCGACTGCCGCGGTGGCTGTTCCGTGTTCTGCCGCTGTTCCGCCATGCGGCGATCCTGCCAGTCGGTCCGGCCGGGCGGTGGCCGGGCGGCGGCTTCGGGCCGTACATCGGCCACCGGCCGGCCACAGATCGACGGCCCCAGGCCAGCGCATGAGCCGGCCGTCACGCGTCCGAACGGGCGGATATCGGTGCGAAACGCGCCGTATCGGCGCGGATCTGTTGATCAACGGGTCTTGACTGGTCCCTCTTGCCCGCTTGCCCGCCGGACGGCCCTCCCGTCCGCGACCCCGGGGAGACGCATGGCTGCTCGTGCACGCACTCTTCTCCGTCGCCGCGCCGGTGTCCTCGCGGCGGCCACGGCCGCGCTCGCCCTCGCCGGCACCGCGACCGCCTCGGCCGGACCGCCGAAGTGGGCCACGGCACTGCCCCAGGGCCACGACGTGTCGTCCCACCAGGAGCATGTGGACTGGCCCACGGCGCTCGACAAGGGCGCCCGGTTCGTCTACGTGAAGGCGACCGAGTCCACCGGCTACCGCAACCCCTACTTCGCCGAGCAATACGACGGTGCGTACCGCTCGGGCCTGGTGCGCGGCGCGTACCACTTCGCCCGGCCGGACCGGTCCTCCGGCGTCCGGCAGGCCGAGTTCTTCGTGCACCACGGCGGCGACTGGCGGGCCGACGGCTGGACCCTGCCGCCCGCGCTCGACATCGAATACAACCCGTACGACCACAGGCATCCGTGCTACGGGCTGAGCAACCGGAGGATGGTGCACTGGATCCGGTCGTTCAGCGACGAGGTCGAGCAGGAGACCGGCCGCCCCCCGGTGATCTACACGACCGCCGAGTGGTGGCGGATGTGCACCGGCGACAGCGACGCCTTCGCCGCGCGGCACCCGCTGTGGATCGCCCGGCACGGCAGCTCGGGGCCGGGGGAACTGCCCGGCGGCTGGCAGGACTGGACGTTCTGGCAGTACGGCACCCGGGGCGGGCTGCCGGGTGACCAGAATCTCTTTCACGGCTCGGCGGCCCGGCTGCGTTCCTTCGCCCGAGGCTGGTAGCCAAGGGGCGACTGGGGTGAGCGGGGTCGAAGGCGGCAAACGGGACCCCACTCCCTCGATCAGGACACCGTCAAGCCCGTCTCAGTTCATCTTCCGTTCACCCAGGTTGCCTACGTTCATCCAGCCAACGACCTCGAACGATTGCCTGGGTAAATGGAAAGCTTCTCGCTGATCCTCGCGATTGTGGTGGTAACCGCTCTCGCGTTCGATTTCACGAACGGTTTCCACGACACCGCGAACGCGATGGCCACGACCATCTCGACAGGCGCACTCAAGCCCAAGCTCGCGGTGACCATGTCCGCCGTCCTCAACCTGGCCGGCGCCTTTCTCTCGGTGGAGGTCGCCAACACGATCTCCAAGGGTCTCGTCGACGAGACCGGCATCCGTCCCGAGGTCATCTTCGCCGCCCTGGTCGGCGCGATCCTCTGGAACCTGCTGACCTGGCTGGTGGGCCTCCCCTCCAGCTCCTCGCACGCCCTGATGGGCGGCCTGATCGGTGCCGCCGTGGCCTCCGCGGGCTTCGGCGCCGTGCACGGTGACGTCCTGGTCACCAAGGTGATCCTCCCGGCGGTCGCCGCCCCGGTCGTGGCGGGCCTCGCCTCGATGCTGGCGACCCGCTTCTCCTACGGCGTCGGCGGCGGCGACGACAGCCAGGCCACCCGCAAGGGCTACCGCGCCGGCCAGATCGCCTCCGCCGGCCTGGTCTCCCTCGCCCACGGCACCAACGACGCGCAGAAGACCATGGGCGTCATCACCCTCGCGCTGGTCGCGGGCGGCTCCCTCGCCCCCGGCTCCAACCCGCCGGTCTGGGTGATCCTCTCCGCGGGCCTGGCCATCGCGCTCGGCACCTACATCGGCGGCTGGCGCATCATCCGCACCATGGGCACGGGCCTGACCGAGCTGGAGCCGCGCCAGGGCTTCGCCGCGCAGACCAGCGCCGCCACCGCCATCCTGACCTCCTCGCACCTCGGCTTCTCCCTCTCCACCACGCATGTCGTCTCCGGCTCGGTGATGGGCGCGGGCCTCGGCCGCAAGGGCGGAGTGGTCCGCTGGTCCACCGCGACCCGGATGGCCGTGGCCTGGGTGCTGACCCTGCCGGCCGCCGCGCTGGTCGGCGCGGGTGCCGAGGCCGTCACGGAGCTGGGCGACTGGGGCACCGCCGCCGTCGCCGTCTTCCTGGTCGCCTCGAGCGCCGCCATCTGGAAGATCTCCCGCCGCGAGGTCGTCGACCACACCAACGTGGTCGAGGAGACCGGTGAGCCGGCCGGCGTGGTGACCACCGCCATCGCCGCCGTGACCCCGCCCCCGGCGGGCCAGATCACCGAGGACCTGACGGCCACCATCGCGTCCCCCGCCGCCGAGCCCACCCCGGTCGCCCCGGCGGTTCCGCCGGCCGCCACCGTCTGACCCGGTCACCCCGGTTACCGGTTACCGAAGGAAGCAACCCCATGAAGATCGACTGGGCGGCCATCGGCTCCGTCTTCGGCGTCAGCCTCGTGGTCACCGTGGGCCTGGTGGCCCTGTTCAGCCTCGGCATCAAGGGCCTGGCCCACCGCGAGCGGGCCACCGCGCAGGGCGACTCCGCCGCCCTCGCCGTCACCGGCGCCTACCTGAGCTTCGCGGCCTGCGCGGCGGCGGTGGCGTACGGGATCTACCTGATCGTCGCCAAGGCCTGACCGCGGACCTTCCGAAGGCTCCCCTCCCCGCACCGCGGAGGGGAGCCTTTTTCATGCCCTCTCCCGCCGTGTCTCCCGCTCCCCTCCCACCCCCCAATGTGGGGATCGGCACACTCTCCCCATGCAGGTCAACAGCGAGTTGACGGCCGTTCCGGGCGCGTGGTGGACTGCCCGGGCCAAGTACGGCGGCAGAAGAGGAAGCCGGTGCGAATCCGGCGCGGTCCCGCCACTGTCACCGGGGAAGAACACCCCGGGAGCCAGGAACTCTCACCGCCGAATCTCGTCGAACCAGGGCGCGGACACCCTGAGTGAGGACATAGATCGCCATGCCGGGCTGCCGATGGACAAGGCCGAGCACCAGGACCCGTACCGGGGCCGCTGCCGATCCGACGGCCGGCTGAGCCGATGGGTGCCGATCGCAGCTACGCGTACGGCGCCGCCGCCGGCCTTCTCGGGGACCTGCTCCTCGGCGATCCGCGCCGCGGCCATCCGGTCGCCGCGTTCGGACGGGCCGCCGCGGCCGTGGAAGGCGCGTTGTGGCACGACCACCGCGGCTGGGGCGCCCTGCACACCGTCGTGTGCGCCGGTGGCGCCGTCGCCCTCGGCACGGCGGCCGCACGCGCCGTACGCCCCTCCCGCGCCCTCTCCGTCGCACTGACCGCCGCCGCCACCTGGTCGGTCGTCGGCGGCACCTCGCTCGCCCGGGAGGCCCGCACCATCGGGCGCGCCCTGGAGCGCGGCGACGTCGAGGCGGCCCGCGCGCGGCTGCCGCACCTGTGCGGCCGGGACCCGCAGGCGCTGGACGCCGACGGGATAGCCCGGGCCGTGGTCGAGTCGGTCGCCGAGAACACCTCCGACGCCGTCGTGGGCGCCCTGGTCTGGGGCGCCGTGGCCGGCGTGCCCGGGCTGCTCGGGTTCCGGGCGGTCAACACCCTCGACGCGATGGTCGGTCACACGTCGCCCCGGTACCGGCGCTTCGGCTGGGCCTCCGCCCGCCTCGACGACGTGGCCGGCTGGCCCGGCGCCCGGCTGACCGCCGTACTCGCCGCCGCGGCCGGACCCGATCCGCGCGGTGCCCTGCGCGCCTGGCGGGCCGACGCCCACCGCCACCCGAGCCCCAACGCGGGCCCGGTGGAGGCGTCCTTCGCGGGCGCCCTCGGGGTCCGGCTGGGCGGCACCCTCTCCTACGGCGGCCGGGTCGAGCACCGGCCCGTGCTCAACGGCGGCGCGGGACGGGCGGTCCGGGTCACCGACATCGACCGGGCCGTACGGCTCTCCCGCCGGGTCGGCCTCCTCGCGCTCGGCGTCACGGCCGCCGCGCGCCTCATCGTGAAGGGACGCGGGAAGTGAACGGTGGTCTCCTCGTCGCCGGCACCACCTCCGACGCGGGCAAGAGCGTCGTGACGGCCGGAATCTGCCGGTGGCTGGTGCGCCAGGGCGTGAAGGTCGCGCCGTTCAAGGCGCAGAACATGTCCCTCAACTCCTTCGTCACCCGGGAGGGCGCGGAGATCGGACGGGCCCAGGCCATGCAGGCCCAGGCCTGCCGGACCGAACCGACCGCGCTGATGAACCCGGTGCTGCTGAAGCCGGGCGGCGAACAGAGCAGCCAGGTGGTGCTGATGGGCAAGCCCGTCGGCGAACTGAGCGCCCGCGGCTACCACGGCGGCCGGCAGCAGAAGCTGCTCGGCACGGTGCTGGACTGCCTGGCCGAGTTGCGGGGCACGTATGACGCGGTGATCTGTGAGGGGGCGGGCAGCCCGGCGGAGATCAACCTGCGCCGGACCGACATCGTGAACATGGGCATCGCCCGCAACGCGCGGCTGCCCGTGCTGGTGGTCGGGGACATCGACCGCGGGGGCGTCTTCGCCTCCTTCTTCGGCACGGTCGCCCTGCTGTCCCCCGAGGACCAGGAACTGGTCGCCGGGTTCCTGGTCAACAAGTTCCGCGGGGACGTCTCCCTGCTGGAGCCCGGCCTGGACATGCTGCACGGCCTCACCGGGCGGCGCACGTACGGCGTGCTGCCCTTCCGGCACGGGCTCGGCATCGACGAGGAGGACGGGCTGCGGGTGTCCCTGCGGGGCACGGTCCGCGAGTCCACCGTCACTCCCCCGCTCGGCGCGGACGTGCTGCGGGTCGCCGTGTGCGCGATCCCGCTGATGTCCAACTTCACCGACGTGGACGCGCTGGCCGCCGAACCGGGCGTGGTGGTGCGGTTCGTGGACCGCCCCGAGGAGCTGGCCGACGCCGACCTCGTGGTGATCCCGGGCACCCGCGGCACCGTGCGCGCGCTGGAGTGGCTGCGCGAGCGCGGGCTCGCCGACGCCCTCGTGCGCAGGGCCGCCGAGGAACGCCCGATCCTCGGCATCTGCGGCGGCTTCCAGATCCTCGGCGCGCACATCGAGGACGAGGTCGAGAGCCGCACGGGACAGGTGGACGGCCTCGGACTCCTGCCCGTACGGGTGCGGTTCGCCCGCGAGAAGACCCTCACCCGGCCCAGCGGGCACGCCCTGGGCGAGCCGGTCGAGGGGTACGAGATCCACCACGGGGTGGCCACCGTCGAGGGCGGCGAGCCCTTCCTGGACGGCTGCCGGGTCGGCCACACCTGGGGCACCCACTGGCACGGCTCGCTGGAGTCGGACGGCTTCCGGCGGGCCTTCCTGCGCGAGGTGGCCGGCGCCGCGGGCCGCCGCTTCGTGCCGGCCCCCGACACCTCCTTCGCCGCGCTGCGCGAGGAGCAGCTCGACCGGCTCGGCGACCTGATCGAACAGCACGCGGACACGGACGCGCTCTGGCGGCTCATCGAGTCGGGCGCGCCGCAAGGACTGCCTTTCATTCCACCGGGAGCGCCCGCATGAGCACAGTGTTGTTGTTGTCGACCGCCGACACGGATCTGCTGGCGGCCCGGGCCTCCGGCGCCGGCTACCGCATCGGCAACCCGACCCGGGTCGACGTCACCGAGGAGCTGCCCGGCCTGATCCGGGGCGCCGACCTCGCGGTCGTACGGCTGCTCGGCGGCAAGCGCGCCTGGGAGGACGGGCTCGCCGTGCTGAAGGCGTCCGGGATCCCGACCGTGCTGCTGGGCGGCGAGAGCGTGCCGGACGCCGAGCTGATGGCCGAGTCCTCGGTGCCCGCCGGTGTCGTCGCGGAGGCCCTGAAGTACCTGGTCGAGGGCGGCCCCGCCAACCTCCTGGAGCTGTCCCGGTTCCTGTCGGACACCGTGCTGCTGACCGGCGAGGGCTTCGAGGAGCCGCGGAAGATGCCGGAGTACGGCGTCCACGGCTCGTACGAGCGTGCGGACGGCCGTCCGACCGTGGGCGTGCTCTTCTACCGGGCGCACGAGCTGAGCGGCAACACCGGCTTCGTGGACACCCTGTGCGAGGCGATCGAGGCGCAGGGAGCCAACGCCCTGCCCGTCTACTGCGGTTCGCTGCGCGGTGCCGACGCCGGGCTGTACGAGCTGCTGGGCCGGGCCGACGCGCTGGTGGCCACCGTGCTCGCGGCCGGCGGCACCCACGCCTCGCAGGCGTCCGCGGGCGGCGACGAGGAGGCCTGGGACATCGGCGCGCTCGCCGAGCTGAACATCCCGGTGCTGCAAGGCCTCTGCCTCACCTCCTCGCGGGCCGCCTGGGACGAGTCCGACGCGGCCCTGTCCCCCATGGACGCGGCGATGCAGGTCGCCATCCCGGAGTTCGACGGCCGGCTGATCACCGTGCCGTTCTCCTTCAAGGAGCAGGGCCCGGACGAGGTCCCGGTGTACGTCGCCGACCCCGAGCGTGCCGCCCGGGTGGCCGGGATCGCCGTACGCCACGCCCGGCTGAAGCACAAGCCGAACCCGGACAAGAAGATCGCGCTGGTCTTCACGGCCTACCCGACCAAGCACTCCCGCGTCGGCAACGCGGTCGGTCTGGACACCCCCGCCTCGGCGGTCCGGGTGCTGGACGCGCTCCGGGACGCCGGGTACGGGGTCGACGGCTACCCCGACAACGGCGACGAGCTGATCCACCGGCTGATCGAGGCCGGCGGCCACGACGTGGAGTGGCTGACCGAGGACCAGCTGCGCGCCGCGCCCGCGCGGGTGCCGCTGGCCGACTACCGGGCCTGGTTCGAGAAGCTGGACCCGGAGCTGCGGGAGGCGATGCGCGAGGCGTGGGGCGAGCCGCCGGGCAGCCTGTACGTCGACGGCGACGACATCGTCCTGGCCTCCTTGCAGTTCGGGAACGTCGTGGTCATGATCCAGCCGCCGCGCGGCTTCGGGGAGAACCCGATCGCGATCTACCACGACCCCGACATGCCGCCCTCGCACCACTACATGGCCGCCTACCGCTGGCTGGACCACAGCTTCGGCGCGGACGCGATCGTGCACATGGGCAAGCACGGCACGATGGAGTGGCTGCCGGGCAAGGGGCTCGGGCTGGGCGCCGGGTGCGCCCCGGACGCGGTCCTCGGCGACCTGCCGCTGATCTACCCGTTCATCGTCAACGACCCCGGCGAGGGCACCCAGGCCAAGCGGCGCGGCCACGCCACGGTGGTCGACCACCTGGTGCCGCCGATGGCCCGCGCGGACACCTACGGCGACCTGGCCAAGCTGGAACAGCTGCTGGACGAGTACGCGCTCGTCTCCGACCTGGACCCGACGAAGGCACCGGCGGTCCGCGCGCAGATCTGGACGCTGGTCAAGGCGGCCGAGCTGCACCACGACCTGCATGTGGACGAGCAGCCGGACGAGGACGAGTTCGACGAGTTCGTCATGCACATCGACGGCTATCTGTGCGAGATCAAGGACGTGCAGATCCGTGACGGCCTGCACGTCCTCGGCGGCGGCCCGGTGGGCGAACCGCGGGTCAACCTGGTCCTCGCCGTGCTGCGGGCGTCCCAGGTGTGGGGCGGGCAGGCGAACGCGCTGCCCGGTCTGCGGGCCTGTCTGGCGGCCCACTTCGGACTGGCCGAGAAGGAGCTGCTGGCCGAGCCGGGCGCGCCGGTGAAGGTGCCGGTGGAGCTGACCGACCTGGTGGACGGTCCGGCGCGGACCGCGTCCGACGCGATCGACCTGCTGGAGCAGCTGTGCCGGCGGATCGCGGAGGAGCTGGAGGCCCGGGCGTGGGACCGCACGGTCGCCGCCGCCGTGCTGCGGGGCGTCCTCGGCACCGAACTCCCCGACGCCGTCGCGGTGCTGGAGTTCGCCTGCGAGGAGGTCGTACCCCGGCTGGCGCGCACCACCGACGAGATCGGGCACATCCTGCGGGCCCTGGACGGCGGCTACGTCCCGGCCGGCCCCTCCGGCTCCCCGACCCGCGGCCTGGTCAACGTCCTTCCGACCGGCCGGAACTTCTACTCCGTCGACCCCAAGGCGATCCCGTCCCGGCTGAGCTGGGAGGTCGGACAGGCGCTGGCCGACTCCCTGGTCGCCCGCTATCTCCAGGACACCGGCGCGTACCCGAGGTCCGTGGGCCTGACCGTGTGGGGCACGTCCGCGATGCGCACCCAGGGTGACGACATCGCCGAGATCCTCGCGCTGCTGGGCTGCCGCCCGGTCTGGGACGACGCCTCGCGCCGGGTGACCGGCTTCGAGGTGATCCCGCTCGCGGAGCTGGGGCGGCCGCGCATCGATGTCACGGTCCGCATCTCCGGCTTCTTCCGGGACGCGTTCCCGCACGTGGTGGGGCTGATCGACGACGCGGTACGGGCGGTGGCCGAGCTGGACGAGCCGGCCGAGTCCAACTTCGTCCGGGCGCACGTGGAGGAGGACGCGGCCCAGCACGGCGACCGGCGGCGCGCCACGGCCCGTGTCTTCGGCTCGAAGCCGGGCGCGTACGGCGCGGGCCTGCTGCCGCTGATCGACGCGCGGAACTGGCGCAGCGACGCGGACCTCGCCGAGGTCTACGCGGTCTGGGGCGGCTACGCCTACGGCCGCGGGCTCGACGGGCGGGCGGCGCGCGGGGACATGGAGACGGCGTTCCGGCGGATCGCGGTGGCGGCGAAGAACGTCGACACGCGCGAGCACGACCTGGTCGACGCGGACGACTACTTCCAGTACCACGGCGGCATGGTCGCCATGGTCCGGCACCTGACCGGCGAGAACCCCGAGGCGTACGTCGGCGACTCCGCCACCCCGGACCAGGTGAAGACCCGGACGCTGGGTGAGGAGACGCACCGGGTGTTCCGTGCGCGAGTGGTCAACCCGCGCTGGATGGCGGCCATGCGCCGGCACGGCTACAAGGGCGCCTTCGAGATGGCGGCGACCGTGGACTACCTGTTCGGCTACGACGCCACGGCCGGCGTGGTGGACGACTGGATGTACGAGAAGCTCAGCGCCGAGTACGTCTTCGACCCGGAGAACCGGGACTTCATGAAGAAGTCCAACCCGTGGGCGCTGCGCGGCATCACCGAGCGCCTGCTGGAGGCGGCGGACCGCGGGCTGTGGGCGGAGCCGGACGCGGACACCCTGGAGCGGCTGCGCGCCACCTACCTCGAGCTGGAGGGCGACTTGGAGGGCGACGACCAGTGACCACCCCCTTTCCTTTCACGGCCGTCGTCGGCCAGGACGATCTGCGGCTCGCGCTGCTGCTGAACGCGGTCAGCCCCGCCGTCGGCGGTGTGCTGGTGCGCGGCGAGAAGGGCACCGCCAAGTCGACGGCCGTGCGTGCCCTTTCGGCGCTGCTGCCCGAGGTGGCCGTGGTGCCCGGGTGCCGGTTCTCCTGTGACCCCGGCTCGCCCGACCCGGCGTGCCCGGACGGGCCGCACGAGCCGGGGGCCGGTGCGGCGCGGCCCGCGCGGATGGTCGAGCTGCCGGTCGGCGCCTCCGAGGACCGGCTGGTCGGTGCGCTGGACATCGAGCGGGCGCTGGCGGAGGGCGTGAAGGCCTTCGAGCCCGGCCTGCTGGCCGACGCGCACCGCGGGATCCTCTACGTCGACGAGGTCAACCTCCTCCACGACCACCTGGTGGACCTGCTGCTGGACGCGGCGGCGATGGGTGCCTCGTACGTGGAGCGCGAGGGTGTCTCCGTACGGCATGCCGCGCGGTTCCTGCTGGTCGGCACCATGAACCCCGAAGAGGGCGAGCTGCGGCCGCAGTTGCTGGACCGGTTCGGGCTGACCGTCGAGGTCGCCGCCTCGCGGGAGCCGGACCAGCGGGTGGAGGTCGTGCGGCGCAGGCTCGCCTACGACGACGATCCGGCCGGTTTCGCCGCGCGTTGGGCGGACGAGGAGGCGGCCGTACGGCAACGGATCGTGGCGGCGAGGGAGTTGCTGCCCTCGGTGCGGCTGGGCGACGGCGCGCTGCGGCAGATCGCGGCGACCTGTGCCGCCTTCGAGGTGGACGGCATGCGGGCCGACATCGTGATGGCGCGTACGGCGACCGCGCTGGCCGCGTGGGCCGGGCGGACCGATGTGCTGGCCGAGGACGTACGGCAGGCGGCGCTGCTGGCGCTGCCGCACCGCAGGCGGCGCAACCCCTTCGACGCTCCCGGTCTGGACGAGGACAAGCTGGACGAGACCCTGGAGCAGTTCTCCGGGGACGACTCCGAGGGCGACGAGGACCCCGATCCCGACGGTCCCGGCGGGGGCGGCGGACAGCCGCAGCCCGATTCCGGTCCGCAGGGCGGCGGGGACACCGCCGCGCGGCCGGAGGCCGGTGAGGGCGGGGAGCCGCAGGCGTCCGGGGCGAAGGAGCAGTCGCCCGTGCGGGCGGCCGAGCCGTTCCGGACCAAGGCGCTGAGCGTGCCCGGGATCGGCGAGGGCGCCGCCGGGCGGCGCTCGCGGGCGCGGACCGAGCACGGGCGCACCACCGGCGCCCGGCGGCCGCAGGGGGCGCTGACCAAGCTGCATCTGGCGGCGACCGTGCAGGCGGCGGCGCCGCACCAGCGGGCGCGCGGCCGGTCCGGTCCCGGGCTGGTGGTCCGCCGGGACGATCTGCGGCAGGCGACCCGGGAGGGGCGCGAGGGCAACCTCGTGCTGTTCGTGGTGGACGCCTCCGGGTCGATGGCGGCCCGGCAGCGGATGGGCGCGGTGAAGGGTGCCGTGCTGTCGCTGCTGCTCGACGCCTATCAGCGGCGGGACAAAGTGGGGCTGGTGACCTTCCGGGGCGCCGGTGCGGAGGTGGCGCTGCCGCCGACGTCCTCGGTGGACGCCGCCGCCGTACGGCTGGAGTCGCTGCCGACCGGGGGCCGTACGCCGCTGGCGGCCGGGCTGCTGAAGGCGCATGACGTGCTGCGGGTGGAGCGGCTGCGGGATCCGGCGCGGCGGGCGCTGGTCGTCGTGGTGACGGACGGACGGGCCACCGGGGGTCCGGAGCCGGTGGCGCTGGCCGGGCGGGCGGCGCGGCTGTTCGCGGCCGAGGGGGTCGCGTCGGTGGTCGTGGACTGCGAGACCGGGCCGGTGCGGCTGGGGCTCGCCGGGCAGCTGGCCGGTGAGCTGGGCGGTACGGCCGTCACGCTGGACGAGCTGCGGGCCGACTCGATCGCCGGGCTGGTCAGGGATGTGCAGGGGACGTCGAGGAGGGCCGCGTAATGCCGCAGGGACAGCCGAGTGTGGTGCCGGACGACGGTCTGACGACGCGTCAGCGTCGTAACCGGCCGCTGGTGGTCGTGCACACCGGGATCGGCAAGGGCAAGTCGACCGCCGCGTTCGGGCTCGCGCTGCGTGCCTGGAACCAGGGGTGGCCCATCGGGGTGTTCCAGTTCGTCAAGTCGGCGAAGTGGAAGGTCGGCGAGGAGAACGCGCTGCGGGTGCTCGGTGCCTCGGGCGAGGGCGGCACGGTCGACTGGCACAAGATGGGCGAGGGCTGGTCGTGGGTGCAGCGGGACGCCCAGATGGACAACGAGGAGAAGGCCCGGGAGGGCTGGGAGCAGGTCAAGCGGGACCTGGCCGCCGAGACGTACCGGCTGTACGTGCTGGACGAGTTCGCCTATCCGATGCACTGGGGGTGGGTGGACACCGATGAGGTGGTCGAGGTGCTGCGGGACCGTCCGGGCACCCAGCACGTCGTCATCACCGGGCGGAACGCGCCGGAGAAGCTGGTGGACTTCGCGGATCTGGTGACCGACATGTCCAAGGTGAAGCACCCCATGGACGTGGGGCAGAAGGGCCAGAAGGGCATCGAGTGGTGATGTCGTCGGTGCCTCGGCTGGTCATCGCCGCGCCCGCCTCGGGGAGCGGCAAGACCACCGTGGCCACGGGGCTGATGGCCGCGTTCGCCGCGCGGGGGCTCGCCGTGTCCCCGCACAAGGTCGGGCCGGACTACATCGACCCCGGGTACCACGCGCTCGCGACCGGGCGGGTGGGGCGCAACCTCGACGCGTATCTGTGCGGGCCGGAGCTGGTCGCTCCGCTGTTCCTGCACGGGGCGCGGGGGTGTGACCTCGCGGTCGTCGAGGGTGTGATGGGGCTGTACGACGGGGCGGCGGGGGAGGGCGAGCTGGCCTCCACCGCCCATGTGGCCAAGCTGTTGGGCGCTCCGGTGGTGCTGGTCGTCGACGCGTCGTCGCAGTCCCGGTCCGTCGCCGCGCTGGTGCACGGGTTCGTGTCCTGGGATCCGGAGGTGCGGGTCGGGGGCGTGATCCTGAACAAGGTGGGGTCCGACCGGCACGAGGCGCTGTTGCGGGAGGCGCTGGAGTCGGTGGGCGTGCCGGTGGTGGGCGCCTTGCGGCGGGCTCAGCAGGTCTCGACGCCCTCTCGGCATCTGGGGTTGGTGCCGGTCGCCGAACGGCGTTCCGCTGCGGTCGACGCCGTCGCTGATATGGCGGCGCTGGTGGCTCGGGGATGTGACCTGGAGGCCCTCGAAGCGCTTGCCCGTGCTGCCGGTCCCCTCCCAGGGGGCTCCGCCCCCTGGACCCCCGCCTCGCCCACCCTCCACCCGACTCGGTCGGCCGGGAGGCCGGACGGCCTGTCCGCGTCGGCCCCCGTCGTCGCCGTCGCCGGCGGGTCCGCCTTCACCTTCTCCTACGCCGAGCACACCGAGCTGCTCACCGCCGCCGGTGCCGAGGTCGTCACCTTCGATCCGCTGCGGGACGAGGAACTCCCGGAGGGCACCGCGGGGCTGGTCGTCGGCGGCGGCTTTCCCGAGGTGTACGCGGCCGAGCTGTCCGCCAACGAGCCGCTGCGCAAGGCCGTCGCCGAGCTGGCGGGCAGCGGCGCCCCGGTCGCGGCGGAGTGCGCCGGGCTGCTGTATCTCTGCCGGGAGCTGGACGGGCAGCCGATGTGCGGAGTGCTGGACGCCTCCGCGCGGATGACCGAACGGCTGACGCTCGGCTATCGGGACGCCGTGGCCGTCGGGGACAGTGTGCTGGCCGCCGCGGGGACCCGGATGCGGGGGCACGAGTTCCATCGCACGGTCGTCGAGCCGGGTGCCGGCGCCGCTCCCGCGTGGGGGGTGCGGGCCCCCGTACGGCGGGTCGAAGGTTTCGTACAGCAGGGCGTGCACGCGAGTTATCTGCACACGCACTGGGCCGCGCGGCCCGGTGTCGCCCGTCGGTTCGTGGAGAGGTGCCGGACGTCATGAGCAGCAGGCTGGTCGGGGTCGGGGTCGGTCCCGGGGATCCGGAGCTGGTGACCGTCAAGGGGGTCAACGCGCTGCGGGCCGCCGAGGTCGTCGTCGTACCGGTGATGGACACCGGTGAGCGGGGGCGGGCGGAGGCGACCGTGCTGCACTACGTGGCGCCGGAGAAGGTCGTCCGGGTGGTGTTCGCGCTGAACGAGCGGGAGGACCGGGCGCGCCGGGAGGCGGCCTGGGACGCGGCCGGTGCCACCGTCGCCGGGCTGCTGGAGCGGCATGGCTCGGTCGCCTTCGCGACCATCGGGGACCCGAACGTGTACTCGACGTTCACCTATCTCGCGCAGACCATCGCGGAGCTGGTGCCGGGGGTGGTGGTGGAGACGGTGCCGGGGATCACCGCGATGCAGGATCTGGCGGCGCGGTCGGGTGCGGTGCTGACCGAGGGCACCGAGCCGCTGACCCTGGTGCCGGTCACCGCCGGGTCGGCGGTGCTGAAGGAGGCGTTGGCCGGGCCGGGGACCGTGGTGGCGTACAAGTTCGGGCGGCAGGCGGCGGAGGTCGCGGCGGCGCTCGCGGAGACCGGACGGCTCGGGGACGCGGTGTGGGGCTCGGCGCTGGGTCTGCCGGAGGAGTCGGTGCGGCCGGCCGCCGAGCTGGACGGCGCTCCGCTGCCGTATCTGTCGACGCTGATCGCGCCGCCGCGGCGGGACGGCGGGCGGGGCGGCAAGCTGTGAGACCCCGTCCGCGCTCCCGGCGGCGGCACGCGCTCGTGCCGTCAGCCGGACAGGCCCACCACCAGCCAGATGAAGGCCACGCCGGCCACCGTGCACAGCAGGGTGGAGCGGGCGGGGTGTTCGTGGTGGGCCTCGGGGAGGATCTCGGCGGCGGCGAGATAGAGCAGGACGCCGCCGAAGAGGCCCAGATATCCGCCGAGCAGCGGCTCGGGGATGTGGAAGAACACCGTCGACAGGACGCCCAGCAGGGGTGCCAGGGCGTCGGCGACGAGCATGCCGATGGCGCGCCGACGGGCGTTGCCGTAGAGGCTGGTGATGGTGAAGGTGTTGAAGCCGTCGGCGAAGTCGTGGGCGATCACGGCGAGCGCGACGGCGGCGCCCATGCCTTCACCCACCTGGAAGGCGGCGCCGATCGCCACCCCGTCCATCGCGCTGTGCCCCACCATCGCGCCGGCCGCCACGAGGCCCACCTCGGGCGCGCGGTGGTCATGGCCCTCGGCGCCGCCGTGTGCGGCCTGCCGGGCGGCCAGGGTGCGCTCCACCAGATGGGCGAGCAGGAAGCCGGCCACGAAGAGCAGCAGCGCGGCGGGCACGCCGAAGACCTCGCGGTCGGCCGCGTGCAGTGCCTCCGGCAGCAGGTCCAGGCCGACCACGCCCAGCATGAGACCGCCGGCCAGCCCGAGCACCAGGTGCCGGCGGTCGGTCACGCGCTGAGCCGTCCAGCCGCCGGCCAGCGTCATCAGGAACGCGCCGAGCGCGACGAAGACCGCCATAGGCCCTTGCTATCCGATCGGTGACCGGTCACGCATGTCCGACAGCAACAACCCGCAGTACTCGTAGGAGAGGACCCATCCCATGGCCGATGCCCCCACCGGCAAGGTGACCTTCGTCGGTGCCGGCCCCGGCGCCGCCGATCTGCTGACGTTCCGTGCCGCGCGTGCCATCGCGGAGGCGGACGTGGTGATCTGGGCGGCCAGCCTGGTGCAGGAGGAGGTCCTCCAGCACGCCCGGGAGGGCGCGGAGATCCTCGACTCGGCGACGATGTCGCTGGAGGACGTGGTCGCCGTCTACCGGCGCGCCCACGCGGAGGGGCTGCGGGTCGCCCGCATCCATTCGGGTGACCCCGCCCTGTGGGGCGGCACGCAGGAGCAGGTCGACCGGTGTGCGGAGATCGGCATCGAGACGGAGGTCGTGCCCGGGGTGTCCTCGTTCTCCGCGGTGGCCGCGCTGGCCCAGCGGGAGCTGACCATCCCGGAGGTCGCGCAGTCCGTGGTGCTGACCCGGCTGGGCGGCGGCAAGACGCCGATGCCGCCCGGTGAGGAGGTGCGCGAGTTCGCCCGGCACGGCACCACCATGGCGATCTTCCTGTCGGCGGCGCGCAGCGGGCAGCTGGTGCGGGAGCTGCTGGAGGGCGGTTACCCGACCTCGACCCCGGTGGTCGTCGCCTACCAGGCGACCTGGCCGGAGGAGCTGGTCGTCCGGTGCACGATCGGCACGCTGGAGGACACGGTCAAGGAGCACAAGCTCTGGAAGCACACGCTGTTCCTGGTCGGTCCGGCGCTGGACGCGCAGGGCACCCGTTCGCACCTGTACCACCCGGGGCACTTCCACGGCTTCCGCAAGGCGGACCCGGAGGCCCGGCGGGCGCTGCGCGAGCGGGGGGCGAGCAGTTGATCACGGTGGTCGGGGCGGGGACGGGCGCGCCGGTCGGGGCGGACGTCCTCGCCGGGGCCGCGCTCGTCGTCGGCGGGCGGCGGCACCTGGACGCCGTACGGCTGCCGGAGGGCGCCGAGCGGGTGGTGCTGGGGCCGCTGGCGCCCGCCCTGGACACGATCGCCGAGTATGTCGGCAAGGAGTTGCCGGTGACCGTGCTGGCCTCCGGTGATCCCGGGTTCTTCGGGATCGTGCGGGCGCTGGCGGAGCGGTTCGGGTCCGCGTGCCTCGATGTGCGGCCGGGGGTGTCCTCGGTGGCGGGGGCGTTCGCGCGGGTCGGGCTGCCCTGGGACGACGCGGTCGTGGTGAGCGCGCACGGCCGGGAGCTGCGGACGGCGGTCAACGTGTGCCGGGCGCGGCCCAAGGTGGCGGTGCTGACCGGTCCGGGCGCCGGGCCCGCCGAGCTGGGTGCGGCGCTCGCGGGCCGGGACCGGGTGCTGGTCGTGGTGAGCGCGCTGGGCGATCCGGAGCGGGAGCGGGTGGAGCGGGTGACGCCCGCCGAGGCGGCGGCCCGGGACTGGGGTGCGGCGGTGAGCGTGGTGCTGTGCCTGGACGAGGCGCGGGCGCTCGGCGCGGTGCGCACGGTCGCCGGGGTGCCGGAGCCGCCGGCCGGCTGGGCGCTGGACGAGGGGGCGTTCGCGCACCGGGACTCGATGATCACCAAGTTCGAGGTGCGGGCGCTGGCGCTGTCCCGGCTCGGGCCGCGGCTGGGCGATCTGGTGTGGGACGTCGGGGCCGGTTCCGGTTCGGTGGCGGTGGAGTGCGCGCGGCTCGGCGCGGCCGTGGTCGCGGTCGAGAAGACCGGTGACGGGGTCGGGCGGATCCGGGCCAACGCGGCCGCGCACGGCGTCGATGTGACGGTCGTCCAGGGGGCGGCGCCGCAGGCGCTGGCCGGGCTGGACGACGATCCGGACGCGGTGTTCGTGGGCGGCGGGGGGCGGGAGCTGCCCGCGATCGTCGGCGCGTGCGCGCGGCGGGCGCGGCGGACGGTCGTCGTCGCGATGGCCGCCCTGGACCGGGTGCCTCAGGCGCGTGCGGCGCTCACGGCGGCCGGGCTGGTCTGCGACGGGGTGCTGCTCCAGTCCTCGCGGCTGGCTCCGCTGCCGGGCGATGTGACCCGGCTCGCGGCGACCAATCCTGTGTTTCTGCTGTGGGGCGTACGACCCCCGGCGACTAGCGAAGGAGTAAGTCAGTGATCGGCCTCATTTCCGCCACCGCGGCGGGGGCGGCGGCGCGGGACCGGCTGGCCGCGGCCTGGCCGGACCGGACGCGGGTGTACGAGGGTCCCGTGGGCGAGGCCGTGCGGGCCGCGTTCGCGGAGTGCGAGCAGCTGGTGTGCTTCCTCGCGACGGGCGCGGTGGTGCGGCTGGTGGCGCCGCTGCTCGGCGGCAAGGCGGCCGACCCGGGTGTGGTGTGCGTGGACGAGGGCGGCCGGTTCGCGGTGTCGCTGCTCGGCGGCCACGGCGGCGGCGCCAATGAACTCGCCTCGCGGGTCGGGGAGGTGCTGGGCGCGGAGCCGGTGGTGACGACCGCCACGGACGCGGTCGGGCTGCCCGGTCTGGACATGCTCGGCCTGCCCTTCGAGGGGTCGGTCGCGCTGGTCTCGCGTGCGCTGCTGGACGGTGAGCCGGTCGCGCTCAAGGCCGAGGTGCCGTGGCCGCTGCCGCCGCTGCCGACCGCGCCGCAGGGGTCGTACACGATCCGGGTGACCGACCGGGCGGTGCCGGCGGGCGAGCGGGAGGTGCTGCTGCGGCCGCCGTCGCTGGTGGTCGGGGTCGGCGCGTCCCGGGGCGCGCCGGCCGAGGAGGTCCTCGCGCTGGTCGAGGGGGCGCTGGCGGAGGCGGGGCTGTCGGTGCGGTCGGTGGCCGAGCTGGCCACCGTGGACGCCAAGGCGGAGGAACCGGGTCTGCTGGCCGCCGCCGAGCGGCTGGGGGTGCCGCTGGTGACGTACCCGGCCGAGGAGCTGGCCGCCGTGGCGGTGCCGAACCCGTCCGACGCGCCGCTCGCGGCGGTCGGCACGCCGTCGGTCGCGGAGGCCGCCGCGCTGCTGCGCGGTGGTGAACTCCTCGTGCCCAAGCGGAAGTCGGCCATGGCGACCTGTGCCGTGGTACGGCGTCCGGGGCGCGGGCGGCTCGCGGTGGTCGGGCTCGGCCCGGGCGCCCGGGACCTGCTCACCCCGCGCGCGGTGGCCGAGCTGCGGCGGGCGTCGGTGCTGGTCGGCCTGGACCAGTACGTGGACCAGATCCGCGATCTGCTGCGGCCCGGCACCCGGGTGCTGGAGTCGGGGCTCGGCGCGGAGGAGGAGCGGGCCCGTACGGCCGTGGCGGAGGCCCGGCGCGGGCAGGCGGTGGCGCTGATCGGCAGCGGTGACGCGGGGGTGTACGCCATGGCCTCGCCGGCGCTCGCCGAGGCGTCCGACGACATCGACGTGGTCGGGGTGCCGGGGGTGACGGCGGCGCTGGCCGCCGGGGCGATCCTGGGCGCGCCGCTGGGCCACGACCATGTCTCCATCAGCCTGTCCGATCTGCACACGCCGTGGGAGGTCATCGAGCGGCGGGTGCGGGCGGCGGCCGAGTCGGACCTGGTGGTCACCTTCTACAACCCGCGCTCGCGGGGCCGGGACTGGCAGCTGCCCAAGGCGCTCGGCATCCTCGCCGAGCACCGGGAGCCGACCACTCCGGTCGGTGTGGTGCGCAACGCGTCCCGGCCGGACGGGACGAGCCGGGTCACCACCCTGGCCGGGCTGGATCCGGCGACGGTCGACATGATGACGGTCGTGACCGTGGGCAACACCGCGACCCGCGTCATCGCGGGCCGCATGGTGACCCCGCGCGGCTACCGCTGGCAGGCATCGCAGGAGGAGACCGCGTGAGCCGCGTCGTCCACCCCATCGAGCAGGAGTCCTTCCGGCGGCTGCGCGCCCGCCTGGACACCTCGCACTTCCCGCCGCTGACCCGGGCGGTGGTGGAGCGGGTCATCCACTCCGCCGCCGACCTCGAGTACGCGACCGATCTCGTCATGGCCGAGGACGACCTGGTGGCGGCGCATGCCGCGCTGCACGCCGGGGCGCCGGTGGTGGTGGACGTGGAGATGGTCGCGGCCGGCATCACCCGGCGGGAGACCGTGTGCCGGCTGAAGGAAGCGAAGGCCGGTCCGGGGCTGACCCGTTCGGCGCACGCGATCCGGCTCGCCTACGAGCAGGTCGGCCCGGGCGCGCTGTGGGTGATCGGCTGTGCGCCGACCGCCCTGGAGGAGCTGTTGACCCTGGACGCCTCCCCCGCACTCGTCATCGGTCTGCCCGTCGGTTTCGTCGGCGCGGCCGAGTCCAAGGCCGCGTTGCGGGAGAGCGGACTGCCCGCCGTGAGCAACGTGTCCGAGAAGGGCGGGTCGGCGGTCGCCGCCGCCGCGCTCAACGCCCTGCTGTACCACCCCGTTTCGTCTGAGGAGATCTCGTGACCACCCCGCCCGCCCTGCTCATCGCCGGACACGGCACGCGTGACGACGCCGGCGCCGAGGCGTTCCGCGACTTCGTACGGGAACTGGGGCGCCGCCACCCGGAGCTGCCCGTCGCGGGCGGCTTCATCGAACTGTCCCCGCCGCCGCTGGGCGAGGCCGTCACCGAGCTGGTGCAGCGGGGGGTGCGGCGGTTCGCCGCGGTGCCGCTGATGCTGGTGTCCGCCGGGCACGCCAAGGGTGACATCCCGGCCGCGCTGGCCCGGGAGAAGGAGCGGCACCCGGGCATCTCGTACACCTACGGCCGTCCGCTCGGCCCGCACCCGGCGCTGCTGGGTGTGCTGGAGCGGCGGCTGGACGAGGTGCTGGACGGTGTGGACCGCGCGGAGGTGACGGTGCTGCTGGTCGGGCGCGGCTCGACCGACCCGGACGCCAACGCGGAGGTGCACAAGGCGGCGCGGCTGCTGTGGGAGGGCCGCGGGTACGCCGGGGTGGAGACGGCGTTCGTGTCGCTCGCGGCGCCGGACGTGCCGAGCGGGCTGGACCGGTGCGCGCGGCTGGGCGCGCGGCGGATCGTCGTCCTGCCGTACTTCCTGTTCACCGGCATCCTGCCGGACCGGGTGCGGCAGCAGACCGAGGAGTGGGCGGCCGCGCATCCGGAGACCGAGGTGCGGTCGGCCGACGTCATCGGGCCGGAGCCGGAGCTGCTGGACCTGGTGATGGAGCGGTACGCGGAGGCCGTCAAGGGCGATCTGCGCATGAACTGCGACTCGTGCGTGTACCGGATCGCGCTGCCGGGCTTCGAGGACAAGGTGGGGCTGCCGCAGCAGCCGCACTTCCACCCGGACGACGACGGCCACGACCACGGGCATGGACACGGGCACCACCATCACGGGGGGCACTCGCACAGCCATGCGCACTGAGGGCACGGGGCCGGATCTGCGGCATCACGGGGACGCGGAGGTACGGGACGACGGGGCGGCGCTGGTCGACCTCGCCGTCAACGTCCGTGCCGACACGCCCCCCACGTGGCTGCGGGAGCGGATTGCCGCGTCCCTGCCGTCCCTCGCGGCCTACCCGGACGGGCGGGCCGCGCGGGCGGCGGTGGCGGCGCGGCACGGGCTGCCGGTGGACCGGGTGCTGCTGACGGCGGGGGCGGCGGAGGCGTTCGTGCTGCTCGCCCGCGCTCTGAAGGTGCGCCGGCCGGTCGTGGTGCACCCGCAGTTCACCGAGCCGGAGGCCGCGCTGCGGGACGCCGGGCACACCGTGGACCGGGTGCTGCTGCGCGCGGAGGACGGGTTCCGGCTGGATCCGGCGGCGGTGCCGGAGGACGCCGATCTGGTGGTCGTCGGCAACCCGACGAACCCGACGTCCGTGCTGCACCCGGCCGGCCTGGTCGCCCGGCTGGCCCGGCCGGGCCGCACGCTGGTGGTGGACGAGGCGTTCATGGACGCGGTGCCGGGTGAGCGGGAGGCGCTGGCCGGGCGGACGGATGTGCCGGGTCTGGTGGTGCTGCGGAGCCTGACCAAGACCTGGGGGCTGGCCGGGCTGCGGATCGGGTACGTGCTGGCCGCGCCGGAGACCGTCGCCGCGCTGGAGCGGGCCCAGCCGCTGTGGCCGGTGTCGACCCCGGCGCTGGCCGCGGCGGAGGCGTGTGTGACGCCGAGGGCTTTGGCGGAGGCGGGGCACGCGGCGCACCGGATCGCCGCGGACCGGGCCCATCTGGTGGCGGGGCTGGCGGAGTTCGCGGCGCGGGGGGTGCGGGTGGTGTCCCCCGCGGAGGGCCCGTTCGTGCTGGCGCGGATGCCGGATGCCGCCGTGGTACGGCGCCGGTTGCGGGACCTCGGTTACGCGGTGCGGCGGGGGGACACGTTTCCGGGGCTCGGTGCGGAGTGGGTGCGGATCGCCGTGCGGGACCGTGCCACCGTCACCGGGTTTCTGACGGCGCTGTCGGCCGCGCTGTCGTAGCCCGGCAGGCCGCTCCCCGGCCGGTGGGACCTCCGGCCGGGGAGCGGCGTACGGGAAGGGTGGTCAGCCCTTGCGGCGGCGGGCCACCAGCGTCACTCCCCCGCCGGCCAGCACCAGGGCGAGCGCGCCGCCCGCCAGGTACGGGGTCGCCGAGCTGCCGCCGGTCTCGGCGAGGTCGGCGCGGGCTCCCTGCGGCCGCACCTCGGCGGCCGGGTCGTGGCTCGGTACCGGGTGGGTGCTCGCCGGGGCGCTCGGCGCGGCCGGGGACTGGCAGGTGGCCTCGGCGAGGGTGACGGTTCCCTCGACGTCGGCCACGTTCAGCTTCAGCGGGTTGACGGAGACCTTGAGCCGGAGGGCGGTCGCGGCGGCCGTGCGGGAGGTGGTGCGCCGCTGCGCGAGGTCGAGGCGGACCTCGCCGACGCCGGGCACCGTGACCTGGGTCGGGCCGCCGGCGGTCAGGGTGACGCGCTTGCCGAGGACGGTGACGGCACCGAGGACGTTCGCCTCGGCGGTCGGCGCCTTGCCGGCCTCGCAGGTGGCCTTGGCGGTGACCGTGTCGACCTCGATCAGGGACAGCAGCGGCAGGCCGGGGACGTGCAGCCGGGCGTGGGCGAGCCGGACCGAGCCCTCGGCGCGCTGTGCGGTCGCCGTGGCCCTGGCCTGGGCGACGTCCGCGCCGAGGACCGTGAAGGGCTTGCCGCCGTCCACGCCGTCGAGCCGGGCGGACAGGGCCGTGCGGTCGGCGCTCTGCGGTGCCCGGACCTCGTTGAGGGAGACCGCGAGCGGGACGTCGACGGTCTTGTTGAGCAGGGACACGTCGAGCCCGGTGCGCAGGACGACGGCGGAGGCGCGACCGTGGTCGGTGGTCGCGTGCGCGGTGCCCGCGCCCAGGGCCGCCGGAGCGGCGGCCAGGGCGGTGACCGTCACGGCGGCGGCCAGCCGGCGTGCGGGCAGGCGGAAGTTGTTGCTGTTCAAGGTGGTGGGACCCCCAGAAGAAACCTGTTTGGGACCCGTCAACCTTGTACCCACTACGGGTGAACGGTCAGCGATCTGCGGCCACTTCACTCATACGTGAATATTCCGCACGGTTCTTCGAATCACCGGGCACAGGCGTTCCGTTACCCGACCACAACCCCGCGCAGCACCACCCGGCGCGGCGCCGCCAGCACCCGTACGTCGGCCCGCGGATCGGACTCGTACACCACCAGGTCGGCCGGCGCCCCCTCCTCCAGGCCGGGGCGGCCGAGCCAGGCACGGGCGGCCCAGCTGGTGGCCGCGAGGGCGTCGACCGGCGGGATGCCGGCGGCGACCAGCTCGGCGACCTCGTCGGCGACCAGGCCGTGGGCCAGCGAGCCGCCGGCGTCGGTGCCGACGAACACCGGGATCCCGGCGTCGTAGGCGCTGCGCACGGTGTCGTAGCGGCGCTCGTGCAGCCGGCGCATATGGGCCGACCAGCGGGGGAACTTGGACTCACCGCCGTCGGCGAGGCGCGGGAAGGTGGCGATGTTGACGAGGGTGGGGACGATCGCGACCCCCCGCTCGGCGAACAGGGGGATCAGCTCCTCGGTCAGGCCGGTCGCGTGCTCGATGCAGTCGATGCCCGCCTCGACCAGGTCGCGCAGCGAGCTTTCGGCGAAGCAGTGGGCGGTGACCCGGGCGCCGAGCCGGTGTGCCTCGGCGATGGCCGCCGCCACCGCCTCGCGGGGCCAGCAGGGGGCGAGGTCGCCGAGGTCGCGGTCGATCCAGTCGCCGACCAGCTTGACCCAGCCGTCGCCGCGCCGGGCCTCCTGGGCGACGTAGCCGACCAGGCCGTCCGGTTCGGTCTCCCAAGCGTAGTTGCGGATGTAGCGGCGGGTGCGGGCGATGTGCCGGCCGGCCCGGATGATCCGGGGCAGGTCGGCGCGGTCGTCGATCCAGCGGGTGTCGGAGGGCGAGCCCGCGTCCCGGATCAGCAGGGTGCCGGCCTCCCGGTCGGTGAGCGCCTGCTTCTCGGCGGTCTCCGCGTCCACCGGGCCGTGCGCGTCGAGGCCCACATGGCAGTGCGCGTCGACCAGGCCGGGCAGCGCCCAGCCCTCGACGGTCCGGACGTCCCGGGCGCCGGCGGGACGCTCGTAGGCGACCCGGCCCCCGACCACCCACAGCTCGTCGCGGACGTCCTCGGGCCCGGCGAGGACCCGGCCCTTCACATGCAGCACCGGCTGATCGCTCATACCGGCACCTTAGTGAGCGCTGCCCCGGGGTGGTGAGTGAGCTATGCCTCGGTCTTGCCGACCTGGTCGGAGGTTTCCTCCTCGACCTCGGCCATCGCCGGGTCGAGCAGCCGGGAGAGGAAGTGGCGGGTGCGTTCGTGCTGCGGGTCGCCGATGACCTGCTCGGGCCGGCCGTCCTCGACGATCACTCCGCCGTCCATGAAGACGACCCGGTCGGCGACCTCGCGGGCGAAGCTCATCTCATGGGTGACGACCATCATGGTCATGCCCTCCCGGGCGAGCCTGCGCATCACCGCGAGGACGTCCCCGACCAGCTCGGGGTCGAGCGCGGAGGTCGGCTCGTCGAAGAGCATCACCTCGGGGCCCATGGCGAGGGCGCGGGCGATGGCGACGCGCTGCTGCTGGCCGCCGGAGAGGGAGGCCGGGTAGGCGTCCGCCTTCTCGGCCAGACCGACGCGGTCCAGGTTCTCCGCGGCGATCCTCTCGGCGGTCGCCTTGTCCCGCTTGAGGACCCGGCGCTGCGGCAGCGTGAGGTTCTCGGTGACGCTCAGGTGCGGGAAGAGGTTGAACTGCTGGAAGACCATGCCGATCCGGCGGCGTACGGCGTCGATGTCGACGTCGGGGTCCGTCAGCTCGGTGCCGCCGACGAACACCCGCCCCCGGGTCGGCTCCTCCAGCAGGTTCACACAGCGCAGCAGGGTCGACTTGCCGGAGCCGGAGGGCCCGATCACACAGACGACCTCGCCCTGTTGGATCTCCAGGTCGATGCCGCGCAGGACCTGGTTGTCACCGAAGGACTTGTGCAGGTCCTGGACGCGGATCTCGGGGCGGGTCACCGGATCTCCCTACGGGCCTTGGTTTCCATACGGCGCACGACGAGGCTGAGCGGGATCGTGATCAGCAGATAGCACAGGCCCGCGACCAGGATCGGCGTGGAGTTGGCGGTCTGGCTGGCCAGGTCGTTGCCGAACTTGGACAGTTCGCGCTCCTCCAGGGTGACCCCCAGGAACAGCACCAGTGAGGAGTCCTTGAAGAGCAGCACGAGTTCGTTGGTCAGGGGCGGCAGGATGATCCGGAAGGCCTGCGGCAGGATGATCGAGACCATGGCCCGCGCGGGCGAGAAGCCGAGCGAGCGGGCCGCCTCCATCTGCCCCTTGGGCACGGCCTGGATGCCGGCGCGGATCGTCTCCGCCATGTACGCGGCGGAGACCAGCCCCAGCGCGACGGCGACCTTTCCGTAGGTACCGCCCGGGTACTGGACGCTGGGGAAGGCGAGCGGCACGCCGACGCCGACGAAGATGAAGATCAGCAGCGCGGGCAGGCCCCGGAAGACCTCGATGTAGATGCCGGCGAGCCAGCGGTACGGCCCCACGGACGACAGCCGCATCAGCGCGATGACCATGCCGAGGGCCAGGCCGACGGCGAAGCCGGACAGCGTGTACAGCACGGTGTTCTTCAGGGCCACCGTGATGAGGTCCGGGAACAGCTGCTCGGCGATGTGGACCTGGGCGAACTGGTTCTTCAGCCGGCCCCAGTCCGCGGCGACCGCGAAGGCGATCACCGCGGCGACGAAGACGGCGTACTGCGCGGCCCGGGAGACCCGGCGCTTCTGCCGCCGGGTCAGTCCCTTCTTCTTCGGCTGTACCTCGGTGTCCGACGCGGTCATGAGGCGGCGGGAGAGGCCACGGAGGAGTCGTACGGGCCGATCCACTGCTCGTAGAGCTTCTTGTAGGTGCCGTCGGCCTTGGCCTGCTTCAGCGCCTTGTCGATGGCCTCGCGCAGGGCCGTGTTGCCCTTCTTGACCGTGAAGCCGTACTGCTCGCCGGTCTTGAGGTTGTCGACGACCTTGAACTTGTCGGCGTTGGCCTTGTCCTTCAGCCAGCCCTGGACCACCGGGTAGTCGATGACGACGGCCTGGACCTGGCCGGTGCGCAGGCCGTTGAGGACGGCGTCGGAGGAGGCGAAGGAGACCGGGTCGAAGCCCTTGCTCTTGACGTAGTCCTCACCGGTCGTCTGCGCCTGGGCGCCGAGCTTCTTGCCCTTGGTCTTCACATCGGCGAGCGAGGTGATGCCGCTGCTCTTGTCGACCAGGACCGCCTGGGTCGCCTCGAAGTAGGGGTCCGAGAAGTCGACGTTCTTCTTGCGCTCGGCGGTGATGGTCATGCCGGCGGCGGCCAGGTCGCACTGGCCGGAGTTCAGGAAGGCGCCGGTCTTGAAGTTCTCGAACGGCGTGTCGAGGATCTGCTGCTTGACGCCGAGGTCCTTGGCGACGAGGTCGATCAGGGAGACGTCGAAGCCCTGCACCTTGCCGTTGATCTCCGACTGGAACGGCGGGTACGGCAGATGGGTGCAGGTGGTCAGCTGCCCGGCCTTGACCAGGTGGACGCCCTTGACGGTGGTCTTGCCCCCCGAGTCGCTGGAGGAGCAGCCGGCCGCGACGAGCACGAGTCCGGCGGTCGCGGTGGTGGCGGCCAGAAGGCGGGTCCGGCGCCCGAGGACGGATTTCATGGGGGCTCTCCAGTGGGGGGAACAGTGGCTTCCGATTATAAGGAGATGTTTGAGGCTCTCAAATCAAACCGATGGTCACAAGCTGCTTCGACCTAAGATCGAGGGAGTTGACCTTGGCAGTTGTCCGTCCGGGACCGACCGATACCGACTTCCGACACCGAAAAGAGATGCCGTCGTGACCCATCCCCTCCTCGACCTGCCCCCGCTGAGTGCCGAGCGCTTCGCCGCCATCGAGGACCGGGTGGCGCGGCTGCTGGACACCCGGCAGGACGTGCTGATCACCCAGGGTGAGGCGCTGCTGCCGCTGGAGGGCGCGATCCGCGCGGCGGCCGGTCCGGGCACGGTGGCGCTGAACGTGATCACCGGCCCGTACGGGCAGACCTTCGGGAACTGGCTGCGGGACGCGGGGGCGACGGTGCACGACCTCTCCGTCCCCTTCCACACGGCCGTGACCGCCGAGCAGATCCGGGAGGCGCTGACCGAGCACCCGGAGACCGACTTCGTCTCGCTGGTGCACGCGGAGGCGGCGACCGGCAACACCAACCCGGTCGCGGAGATCGGCGCGGTGGTCCGGGAGCACGGCGCGCTCTTCTACCTGGACGCGGTGGCCTCCGTGGGCGCGGAGCCGGTGCTGCCGGACGCGTGGGGCGTGGACCTGTGTGTGATCGGGGCGCAGAAGGCGATGGGCGGGCCGGCCGGGGTGTCGGCGATCTCGGTGAGCGAGCGGGCGTGGGCCCGGATGGCGGCGAACCCGAACGCGCCGCGCCGCTCCTACCTCTCCCTGCTGGACTGGAAGGAGCGCTGGCTGGACGCCGGCCGCACGGCGCTGCCGCACGCTCCGGCGCAGCTGGAGATGCTGGCACTGGACGCCTGTCTGGAGCGGATCGAGTCGGTGGGGCTGGACGCGTGGACGGCCCGGCACCGCGATGCCGCGCTGGCCGCGCGGGCGGGTGCGGTGGCCCTGGGCCTGGGGTTCGAGCCGTATGTGTACGAGGAGCGGGACGCGGCGCCGGTCGCCACGACCCTGCGGGTGCCGGCGGGAGCCGTGGCGTCGGAGGTGGTGGCCCGGGCGCTGGCGGCCGACCCGGCGCTGCCGCTCGCGGCCGGCGGCGGCACGCTGGCCAAGGAGATGATCCGGGTCAACCACTACGGGGCGGACGCGCGCCCCGAGGTGGTCGAGGCCTGCCTCGCCGCTCTGGGCACGGCCCTCACGCAGTCGCGGTGACCCGCGCCCGGCCCGGCCGGGCACACGGTCCGATGTCAGTGGCGGCTGCCATCCTCGCGGCATGACCACAGACCACGGCAACACCCCGCAGACCCTTCCCGACGGCCGCCCGATCCCGCTGCTGACCGGCCCCGAGGCGGCCGTGCTGGAGAGCTGGCTGGACTTCCACCGGGCCACGCTGGAGCTGAAGTGCCGGGGGCTGGACGACGCGCAGCTCCGGCGGGCCTCGGCCGAGCCGTCGGAGCTGACCCTGCTGGGACTGGTGCAGCACCTCGCCGAGGTGGAGCGGCACTGGTTCCAGCGGGTGCTGGCGGGGCTGGACGTGCCGCCGGTCTTCGACGAGGAGACCGGGTACGCCCTCGATCCGGGACGCGGCCCGGAGCAGGCGCTGGCGGCGTGGCGGCGGGAGGTCGCCCGGGGACGCGAACTGAGCGCGGGGCGGTCGCCGGACGACACCGGGCGGATGGTCGACGGACCGGCGGCGGGGGCGGAGGTCAGTCTGCGGTGGGTGCTCATCCATCTCATCGAGGAATACGCCCGGCACAACGGGCATGCCGACATTCTTCGGGAACGCATCGACGGCGCCACCGGCGTGTGAATTCAATTCACCTACACAACCCCCGCGAATTCTCCGAATTCCTCGGCAGATAGCTTCCCGTCTTCTTCTGCCCGCTTTTTGCAAGGCTAAACAACCAAGATTTCCGATGGGTTTCGGGGCTGTGACACACCCCACAGCAGGGTAGATTTGTCCGGGTTTGCCGTGGGGCAAACCCGGCATATCGCCAAGGGCGATCAGCACCCCGGCGATCACGCCCGTGCATTTTCTAATTCGCCTCGCTAAATTCGTGCCGCATGACCGCCGCACCCGCAGACCTGTTGATCGACCGACCGGAGACAGCCGACGGAGCCGCGCTCTGGCGGCTCGCCAAGGAATCGAAAACCCTCGACCTGAACTCCTCGTACAGCTATCTGCTGTGGTGCCGGGACTTCGCCGGCACCTCGGCGGTGGCACGGGGTGCGGACGGCACTCCCGTCGGTTTCGTCACCGGGTACGTGCGGCCCGACCGCCCCCGCACCCTGCTCGTCTGGCAGGTGGCCGTCGACTCCGCCCACCGCGGCCGGGGCATCGCCGCGGCGCTGCTGGACGGGCTGACCGCCCGGCTGACCGCCGAGCGCGGCATCACGGACGTGGAGACCACGATCACGCCCGGCAACACCGCCTCCGAGCGGCTGTTCACCTCGTTCGCCGCCCGGCACGGCGCGGGCTGCGAGCGCGAGGTGCTGTTCCCCGCCGACCTGTTCCCGGACGGCGCGCACGACCCCGAAGTCCTTTACCGCATCGGCCCGTTGACCGACTCCACCGCCCACTGAGGAGCGATTCACCGTGACCATCACCCAGCCCGACCTGAGCGTCTTCGAGACCCTCGAGTCCGAGGTGCGCAGCTACTGCCGCGGCTGGCCCACCGTCTTCGACCGTGCGCAGGGCAGCCGGATGTACGACGAGGACGGCCATGCGTACCTCGACTTCTTCGCCGGGGCCGGCTCACTCAACTACGGCCACAACAACCCCGTACTCAAACGGGCGTTGATCGACTACCTCGACCGGGACGGGGTGGTGCACGGCCTGGACATGTCGACCACGGCCAAGCGCACCTTCCTCCAGACCTTCCAGGACCTGGTGCTACGCCCGCGGGACCTGCCGTACAAGGTCATGTTCCCGGGGCCGACCGGCACCAACGCGGTCGAGTCGGCGCTGAAGCTGGCCCGCAAGGTCAAGGGCCGGGAGGCGATCGTGTCGTTCACGAACGCCTTCCACGGGATGTCCCTGGGCTCCCTCGCCGTCACCGGAAACGCCTTCAAACGGGCCGGCGCCGGCATCCCGCTGGTGCACGGCACCCCGATGCCGTTCGACAACTACTTCGACGGCACGGTCCCGGACTTCCTCTGGTTCGAGCGGCTGCTGGAGGACCAGGGCTCCGGGCTCAACAAGCCCGCGGCCGTGATCGTGGAGACCGTGCAGGGCGAGGGCGGCATCAACGTGGCCCGCGCGGAGTGGCTGCGGGCGCTCGCCGAGCTGTGCGAGCGGCAGGACATGCTGCTGATCGTCGACGACATCCAGATGGGCTGCGGCCGTACCGGCGCCTTCTTCTCCTTCGAGGAGGCCGGGATCACCCCGGACATCGTCACGGTGTCCAAGTCCATCAGCGGCTACGGGCTGCCGATGTCGCTGTGCCTGTTCAAGCCCGAGCTGGACATCTGGGAGCCGGGCGAGCACAACGGCACCTTCCGCGGCAACAACCCGGCGTTCGTCACCGCCACCGCGGCCCTGGAGACGTACTGGACCGACGGCTCCGCCATGGAGAAGCAGACCCGTACCCGGGGCGAGCAGATCGAACAGGCGCTGATCTCCATCACCGAGGAGAACCTCTCCGACGTGCGGGAGTACCGCGGCCGCGGTCTGGTGTGGGGCCTGGAGTTCCACGAGAAGGCGCGCGCCTCGCGGGTGGCCCGGCGCGCCTTCGAGCTGGGGCTGCTGATCGAGACGTCCGGCCCGGAGAGCGAGGTCGTCAAGCTGCTGCCCGCGCTCACCATCACCCCGGACGAGCTGGACGAGGGCCTGCGGGTGCTCGCCCGCGCCGTCCGTGAAACCGTCTGAACCACCGACAGGAAGTACGCACACGTGATCGTCCGATCGTTCAAGGAGATCGAAGGCACCGACCGGCACGTCAAGGCCCGGTCAGGCACCTGGGAGAGCAAGCGGATCGTCCTCGCCAGGGAACGGGTCGGCTTCTCCCTGCACGAGACCGTCCTGTACGCCGGGACGGAGACGTCGATGTGGTACGCCAACCACATCGAGGCCGTCGTCTGCACCAGGGGCGAGGCCGAACTCACCGACCACGAGACCGGGCGGACGTACACCATCACGCCCGGCACCATGTACCTCCTCGACGGCCACGAGCGGCACACGCTGAAGGTCAAGGAGGACTTCCACTGCCTCTGCGTGTTCAACCCGCCCGTCACCGGACGCGAGGACCACGACGAGAACGGCGTCTACCCGCTGCTCACCGAGCCCGAGGAGGTGTGAGAACCCATGACCACCGTCACCGATCTCTACCCCAGCCGCGGCACCACCGAGGTGACCGTCCCGCGCCAGGACCCGGTCGTCTGGGGGTCCCCCGACACGCCCGGCCCGATCGCGACCGCCGACCTCCAGCGGTACGAGCGTGACGGCTTCCTCGCCGTCGACCAGCTGATCACCCCGGACGAGGTCGCCGTCTACCGGCGCGAGCTGGACCGGCTGGTGAACGACCCGGCGATCCGCGCCGACGAGCGGTCCATCGTCGAGCCGAAGTCCAAGGAGATCCGCTCGGTCTTCGAGGTGCACCGGATCAGCGAGGTGTTCGCGGAGCTGGTGCGCGATCCCCGGGTGGTCGGCCGGGCCCGGCAGATCCTCGGCTCGGACGTGTATGTCCACCAGTCCCGGATCAACGTCAAGCCCGGGTTCGGCGCGAGCGGCTTCTACTGGCACTCGGACTTCGAGACCTGGCACGCCGAGGACGGCCTGCCGCGCATGCGCACGGTGTCCGTCTCGATCGCGCTGACCGAGAACTACGACACCAACGGCGGCCTCATGATCATGCCGGGCTCGCACCGGACGTTCCTGGGCTGCGCCGGTGCCACGCCGAAGGACAACTACAAGAAGTCGCTCCAGATGCAGGACGCGGGCACCCCGTCCGACGAGGCGCTGACGCAGCTGGCGGGCGAGTACGGCATCCGGCTGTTCACCGGCAGGGCCGGCTCGGCGACCTGGTTCGACTGCAACTGCATGCACGGCTCGGGCGACAACATCACCCCGTTCCCGCGCAGCAATGTGTTCATCGTGTTCAACAGCGTGGAGAACACGGCGGTGGAGCCCTTCGCCGCCCCGGTGCGCCGGCCGGAGTTCATCGGCGCGCGGGACTTCACCCCGGTGAGGTGACCCGCTGAGCACCGGGCCGGGGCCTTCTCGTGTGGGACGGAAGGCCCCGGCCCGGCTCGTGCCCTCAGCCGGCCAGCGCGTCCAGCAGCCGGTCCACGTCCGCCTCGGTGTTGTAGAGGTGGAAGGAGGCGCGCAGATTGCCCGCGCGGTCGGAGACCTCGATCCCGGCCCGGCTCAACTCGCCCTGCCGGGAGCCGAGTCCGGGCACGGAGACGATCGCCGAGCCGGGGGCGGGCAGCGGCGGGTGGCCGAGCGCCGCGAGCCCCTGCCGGAAGCGGTCGGCGAGCCCCAGGTCATGGGCGTGTACGGCGGCCACGCCCAGCTCCTCGATCAGCGCGAGGGAGTGCCGCACCCCGGTGTAGGTGAACAGGGCGGGGCTCACATCGAACCGGCGGGCGGAGTGGGCGAGTTCGGTGACCGGGCCGTAGCAGCTGTTCCAGGGCTCCTCTGCCGCGACCCAGCCCGCGAGCAGCGGGGAGAGGCCGCCGAAGTCCTCGGGCACGACGAGGAAGGCGGCGCCGTGCGGGCCGAGCAGCCACTTGAAGGTGGTGCACACGGTGAAGTCGTAGGCGCCGGCGTCCATCGGCAGCCAGCCCGCGGCCTGGGAGAAGTCGACGCAGGTGCGGGCGCCGTGGGTGCGGGCGGCCTCGCGCAGCGCGGGCAGGTCGGCGATCCGGCCGTCGGCGGACTGGGCGGCGCTGACCGAGACGAGCGCGGTGCCGGGCCGCACGGACTCGGCGAGCCGCTCCAGCGGGACCGCGCGCACCTTGAGGTCGCCGCGGCTGTGGAAGGGGTTCACCACGGAGGCGAAGTCGTCCTCTGCGGTGAGCACTTCGGCGCCCGCGGGCAGCGAGGCGGCGACCAGCCCGGTCTGGCTGGCCACGGAGGCCCCCGCCGCCACCCGGGACACCGGCACTCCGGCGAGCCGGGCGAACGCGGCACGGGCCAGCTCCACATCCTCGAACAGCGGGTCGAGCGGGCGGCCATCGGCCCTGATCTCCGCCGCCGCCCGCAGGGCGGCGACGGTGCGGGCGGGCAGCAGCCCGCTGCTCGCGGTGTTCAGGAAGGTGTTCTTCGGGCTGAACTCGGCGCGCACGAGGCTCTCGAAGGTCTCCATGCCCCCACTCTGCGGGCCATGGAACCCCTCGTCCATTGCGAATTTTTGCGTGGATCCGCTTAGCAGGGCTTATACATCCGCGCCGACCTGCGGTTCCGTCCCGCCTCAGCCCGGCTGCGGCACCGCGCACCCGTCCGGGCCGCAGGCCTCGGCGTCGCCCTGCCGGACCAGCTTCAGCGGCGAGCGCTCGCCCCAGGCCTGGGTCAGCGCCTGGGTGAAGACCTCGGCGGGCTGGGCGCCGGAGACGCCGTAGGTGCGGTCGAGGACGAAGAACGGCACACCGGTCGCGCCGAGCTGGGCGGCCTCCTGCTCGTCGGCGCGGACCTCGGCGGCGTAGGCGTCCGGGTCGGCGAGCACCGCGCGGGCGGCCGCCGCGTCCAGGCCCGCCTCGACGGCCAGCTCCACCAGCCGCTCGTCGCCCTCGGTGAACACGGAGCGCTCCTCGGCGAAGTTCGCCCGGTACAGGATCTGGATCAGCTCGTCCTGCCGGCCGTGCTCCTTGGCGAGGTGCAGCAGCCGGTGCATGTCGAAGGTGTTGCCGTGGTCCCGGCCCCGGGTGCGGTACTCCAGGCCCTCGGCCGCGGCCTGCACGCCCAGGTTGTCCTCGCCCGCCTGGGCCTGCGCCTCGCTGATGCCGTACTTCTTCGCGATCATCGGGACGACCGGCCCGGTGTCGCCCTTGGCGCGGCCCGGGTCCAGCTCGAAGGAGCGGTGCACCACCTCGACCTCGTCGCGGTGCGGGAAGGCAGCCAGCGCCTTCTCGAAGCGGGCCTTGCCCACGTAGCACCAGGGGCAGGCGATGTCGCTCCAGATCTCGACGCGCATTCTTCGGCTCTCTCCAGGTCGTACCGGTCGCGGAGGCTGTCTCCGCCCGGTAGGTGAACGTTCAAGGAGGAACGTTTCATTCCCCCGGGGCGACGGCGTACCGCAGGAACAGGTGGTGATCGCCGTCCGCGGGCGGGTTCTCGGGATCCGGGACCCAGCCCTGGCGGGCGTAGAAGGCCTGGGCGCGCCGGTTGTCCACGTGCACGTCGAGGACGGCCGCGCGCCGGCCGTCGGCCCGCCACTCCGCCACGCAGGCCGCGTGCAGGGCCGTACCGATGCCGGAGCGCCAGCGGTCGGGGTCGACGTGGAACTGGTACAGCCTGACGGTGTCGGCGGGGCCGTCCGGCGCGGGCCGGATCGAGGCGATGGCGGTGATGGCGCCCTGTTCGACGGCGCACAGCACCCGTCCGTCGGGCCGCTCGATCGCGCCCCGCCAGGAGGCGGACCAGTCGATGCCGTCGTCCGGCAGGCCGTCCGGGTAGTACGTCGACCGCGCCCGGTGGTGCAGCGCGGCGATCGTCCCGGCCTCGGCGGGCAGGGCCGTGCGGATGACGAGGGTCCCCTTCACACGCTCACTGATCATGCGACGGAGGACGCGGCGTCGGGGGTGCCGGTTCCATGGCGGCTGAACTGGGCCCGGTAGGCGCTCGGGGTGAGGCCGGTGCGGCGGACCAGGTGGGCGCGGAGCGAGTCGGCGGTGCCGAGGCCGCAGGCGGCGGCCACCTGGTCCATCGGCAGCCGGGTGGTCTCCAGCAGCTCCTTGGCCCGCTCGACGCGCTGGTGCAGCAGCCACTGGAGGGGGCTGACCCCGCTCTCCGCGTGGAAGCGGCGGGTCAGGGTGCGCACCGAGACCCCGGCGTGCCGGGCGAGGTCGGTGAGGGTGAGCGGCTTGTCCAGGTTGCGCATGGCCCAGCCGCGCGTGTCGGCGCAGGCGGTGCCGCGCTCCGGGGGCAGCGGGGTCTGGGTGAACTGGGTCTGGCCGCCGGGCCGCACCGGGGCGACCAGGGCGAGCCGGGCGACCTCGTTGGCGACGGCGGCGCCGTAGTCGGTGCGGATGAGATGCAGGCAGAGGTCGATGCCGGCCGCGTAGCCGGAGGAGGTCAGGATCGGGCCGTCCTGGGCGTAGAGGACGTCGCCCTGGACCTGGACGTCGGGGTGGCGGCGGCGCAGCTCGTCGGCGTGCGCCCAGTAGGTGGTGGCCTTGCGGCCCTTGAGCAGTCCGGCCTCGGCGAGCAGGAAGGCGCCGGAGCAGATGGAGGCGATGCGCAGTCCGGTCCCGGCCGCCGTGCGCAGGGCCGTCACCACGCGCGGGTCGGCGGCGAAGGGTTCCCCGGTGCCCGCGACGATCACCAGGTCGGCGTCCCGCAGCACCTCCAGGCCGTGCGGCACATGCAGGTCGAGCGCGCCGGAGGTGGCCACGCGACCCGGGTCGGGGGCGCAGATCACCACCTCGTACCCGGGCCGCCCGTCCACCCGCACCTTGTCGAAGAGCAGCTCGGGGATGGCGAGGTTGAACATCGACACGGGCGGCGACGCGACGACGGCGACACGCAGCATGGCCAGAACCTCCGGATGCATGGCATTCAGGTCACTACTCTATGCCGGAAACGATCAGCAGCATGGAGCACATGTCCACGAACCAGACCCGCCAGGAACCCGAAGTCACCGCCTCAGGCGATGAGTTGACCCCTCGTCCCGCGCCCGCCCGCTCCCTGCTCGCCGCCCTGCTGGGCTTCTCGCTGATCACCCTCGACGCCTCCGTGGTGAACGTGGCGCTCCCGGCGATCGGTTCGTCCCTCGGCGGCGGCATGTCCGGTCTCCAGTGGGTGGTGGACGCCTACACCCTGGCCTTTGCCGCGCTGATGCTGTCCACCGGCGCGTTCGCGGACCGGGCCGGCGCGAGCCGGGCGTACGCCCTCGGCATCGCGGTCTTCACGCTCGCCTCGGCGGCCTGCGGTCTGGCACCGAACCTGCCCGCGCTGATCGGCGCGCGGGTGGTGCAGGGGGTCTCGGCGGCCGTGGTGCTGCCCGCCTCCCTCGCCCTGGTGCGGCAGGCGTACGGCGATCCGGCGCAGCGGGCCAGGGCGGTGTCGCTGTGGGCGGCCGGCGGCTCGGTCGCGGTGGCGCTCGGCCCGGTGGCGGGCGGCGCGCTGACCACCGCCTGGGACTGGCGGGGGATCTTCTTCATCAACCTGCCGCTCGGTGTGGTCGCCCTGGCCCTGCTGCTGCGCGCCCCGCGCTCCGAGCGCCGGCCCGCGCCCCTGGACCTGCCGGGCCAGCTGACGGCGGTGGTCGCGCTGACGGCGCTGACCTTCGGGGTGATCGAGGGCGGTACGACGGGTGCCGCGGCCTTCGCCGTCGCGGTGGCGGCCGCCGCGCTGTTCGTCCGGATCGAGGGCCGGCAGGCGCACCCGGTGGTGCCGCTCGGGCTGTTCCGGGACCGGGCGGTGCGGGTGGCCGTGGCGGCCGGTTCGGCGTGCAGCGTGGCCTTCTACGGCGTGGTGTTCCTCTTCTCCCTCTTCTTCCAGCAGCTCCAGGGGCGTTCGGCGCTGTACGCCGGGCTGATGTTCCTGCCGATGTCCGGGCTGATCGCGGTGACCAACGTGGCCGCCGGGAAGCTGGCCGGCCGGTTCGGTCCCCGGCTGCCGATGCTGGCAGGCCAGGCGCTGGCGGCGGCCGGTCTGCTGGGCCTGCTCTGCGTCCGCCCGGACACGCCCGCCCCGTTGGCCGCCGTCCTGCTGATCCCGGTGGCCCTGGGCTGCGCGCTGACCGTCCCGCCGCTGACGGCCGTGATGATGGACGCCGTACCGGCCGAGCGGGCGGGCCTGGCGGCCGGAGTGCTCAACGCCGCCCGGCAGGTGGCGGGCGGCCTCGGCATCGCGGTGTTCGGCGCCCTGGTGAACGGCGGCTTCACCAGCGGCCTGCGGGTGAGCCTGACCCTGGCGGCAGCCCTGTTCACCCTGACCTTCCTGCTCAGCCGCCGTCCTCTCGACTAGCGCTCCAGGACCCCGTTGAACCGCCGCGGCAGGCCCAGGGGGTTGTCGTCGCGCAGCTCGGGCGGCAGCAGGGCGGCGGGGGCGTTCTGGTAGGCGACCGGTCGCAGCCAGCGCTCGATCGCCGTACCGCCGACGGAGGTGGAGGTGGAGGTGGTCGCGGGGTAGGGCCCGCCGTGGTGCTGGGCCGGCGCCACGGCGACCCCGGTGGGCCAGCCGTTGACCAGCACGCGCCCGGCCAGCGGGGTCAGTTCCGCGAGGATCTGCGTACCGCGGCCCGCGCCGGCGGCCTCCTCCGCGGACAGCTGGACGGTGGCCGTGAGGTTGCCCGGCAGCCGGGACAGCACGGCGGTGGCGTCGTCCTCGTCCTCGTACCGGACCACCACGGTCACCGGCCCGAAGCACTCCTCCAGGAGCAGGTCGTACGCCCCCTCCTCGGTCAGGCTGCTCGCCGGGACGGTCAGGAAGCCGGGGCTCACCGTGTGCTCGCCGGCCGCGCCCGGTGTCACCGGCGACTCCACGCCGTCCAGGCGGCAGCGCTCGGCGACCCCGGCGATGAAGTTGTCCCGCATGCGGTGGTCGAGCAGGACGCCGGACGCGGTGCCGGCGACCGCGTCGGTCAGGGACTTCACCAGCCGGTCTCCCCCGGCGCCGGAGGGCACCAGCACCAGACCGGGCTTGACGCAGAACTGTCCCACGCCGAGCGTCATCGACCCGGCGAGCCCGGTGCCGATCTCCTCCGCCCGCTCGGCCGCGGCCGCCTCGGTCACCAGAACCGGGTTGAGCGAACCGAGTTCGCCGTGGAACGGGATCGGCACCGGCCGGGCGGCGGCCGCGTCGAAGAGGGCCCGTCCGCCGCGCACCGAACCGGTGAAGCCGGCGGCGGCGACCAGCGGGTGCCGGATCAGCTCGACGCCCGCCTCGAAGCCGTGCACCACACCGACGACGCCCTCGGGGATGCCGTGCTCGGCGGCGGCCCGGCGCAGCACCGTGGCGACCAGCTCGGACAGCGCCGGGTGGTCGGGGTGCGCCTTGACGACGACCGGGCACCCCGCGGCCAGCGCGCTCGCGGTGTCGCCGCCGGCGACGGAGAAGGCGAAGGGGAAGTTGGAGGCGGAGTAGACGGCGACGACACCGAGCGGCACCTTGTACCGGCGCAGGTCCGGGATCGGCGGGGTGGCGGTGTCGTCGGGGTGGTTGATGACGACGTCCAGGAAGGCGCCCTCGTCGACGATGTCGGCGAAGGCCCGCAACTGGTAGGCGGTCCGGGCGAGTTCGCCGGTCAGCCGGACCGGGCCGAGCGCGGTCTCGGCGTCGGCGGTCTCGACCAGACCGTCCTTGGCCGCGTCCAGGCCCGCCGCGGCCGAGCGCAGGAAGGCGGCGCGGACCGTGCGGTCGGCGAGTGCGCCGCGCGCGGCGTGGGCCGCGCGGACGGCCGCGTCCACCTCCTGGGCCGTGGCCTCCACCGCGACCTGTTCACGCTGCTTCCCGGTGCGCGGGTCGACACTCCAGACTGGTGCTGCTGCCACCGCGGGTCCCTCCAGATAAGGCCGCAATAACTAGGGAATCACTTGGGTCATCGATCAGCCGCGTTCGATATACTGAACACCGTCTCTGATGATGAATATGCTGCTCGGAGACTATTTCCCGGCGATCGAAGGGGTCAAGGCCGATGTCGGCAGGCGAGACAGGCGGGGCGCAGGTCAAGTCCGCGGTGCGGACGGTCGAATTGCTCGAGTACTTCGCCGGAAAGCCCGGCATGCACTCCCTCGCGGCCGTCCAGGAGGCGGTGGGGTACCCCAAGTCGAGCCTGTACATGCTGCTGCGCACCCTGGTGGACCTGGGCTGGGTGGAGACGGACTCGACCGGCACCCGGTACGGCATCGGGGTGCGGGCGCTGCTCGTGGGCACCTCCTACATCGACGGCGACGAGGTGGTGGCCGCCGCCCGCCCGACCCTGGACCGGCTCTCCGACGACACCACGGAGACCATCCACCTGGCCCGGCTCGACGGCACCAACGTCGTCTATCTGGCCACCCGCCAGTCCCAGCACTATCTGCGCCCCTTCACCCGGGTCGGGCGCCGGCTGCCGGCCCACTCGACCTCCCTCGGCAAGGCGATCCTCGCCACCTACTCCGACGAGCAGGTGCGCAAGCTGCTGCCGGAGACGCTGCCCGCGCTCACCGAGCACACGCTCACCGACCGGGAGCGGCTCATCGAGGAGCTGCACCAGGTGCGGGAGCAGGGCTTCGCCGTGGACCGCGAGGAGAACACGCTGGGCCTGCGCTGCTTCGGCGTGGCGATCCCGTACCGCACGCCCGCCCGGGACGCCATCAGCTGCTCGGTGCCGGTGGCCCGGCTGACCCCCGCCCACGAGCAGATGATCAAGGACGCGCTGTTCGACGCGCGGGACCGGCTGACCCTCGCGACCCGGCGGCTCTGAGCCCGGCGCGGTCCCCGGCTCCGGGTCTGGGGAGTCGTAGGCTCGGGGTCCATGGATATCGCGCTGCGCGCCGTGCAGGACGACGACCTGCCGGCGCTGTTCCGGCAGATGAGCGACCCGGAGTCGGTCCGGATGGCCGCGTTCGGCCCGGAGGACCCGTACGATCCGGACTCCTTCGCCGTCCACTGGCGGCGCCTGGAAACCTGCTCGCACGTGCTGCGCACGGTGCTGGCCGACGGGACCGTGGCGGGCAGCGCGGCGGTCTACGGCGAGGCCGGCGAACGCGAGGTGACGTACTGGATCGACCGCGCGTACTGGGGCCGGGGCGTGGCCACGGCCGCGTTGCGGGCGCTCCTCGCCGAGGTGGCGGAACGCCCGCTGTACGCGCGGGCCGCCGCCGACAACGCCGCGTCGCTGCGGGTGCTGCACAAGTGCGGGTTCCGCGAGCGGGCGCGGGCCCGGGGGTACGCGGGCGGGCGGCGCGAGGAGATCGACGAGGTGGTCCTCGCCCTGGAGGACTGACCCCGGATTCCTGAGCAGTTCATGAGAATGCCGGCGATCGGGAACGGCGGCCCCGGCCCGCTCGTCTTTTGTTCGGGATGAACAAGACGATCAGGCGGGCGTCCGTCTTCGCGCTGCTGCTCGTGCTCGCTCTGCTGGTCAGGGCGACCTGGGTGCAGTTCTACGACGGCAAGGCCCTCGCGGACGACAACGACAACCGGCGGAACGCGATCGCGACGTACTCACGGCCGCTCGGGAACATCATCGTGGCCGGGAACGCGATCACCGGCTCCGCCCGGACGACGGGGGGCGACCTCGCCTACAAGCGGACGTACACGGACGGCAGGCTGTACGCGGCGGTGACGGGCTACGCCTCGCAGGCCTACGCCCCGACCCAGCTGGAAGGCATCTACAAGGAGCTGCTCAACGGCACGGACCCGCAGCTGAAGACGGTGATGGACACCCTCACCGGAAAGCGCTCCGACCCGGGCGACGTGCTCACCACGATCGACCCGGCGGTGCAGAAGGCGGGCTACCGCGCCCTGGGGAGCACCAAGGGCGGCGCCGTCGCCATCGACCCGAAGACCGGCAGGATCCTCGCCATGGTGTCGACCCCGTCGTACGACCCCTCGTCCCTGACCGACGCGAACACGGCCGGGGGTGCCTGGAAGCGGCTGACCGCGGACAAGGACAAGCCGCTGACCAACCGCGCGCTGCGCCAGCCGCTGCCGCCCGGTTCCACCTTCAAGCTGGTCGTGGCGGCGGCCGCGCTGGAGAGCGGGCTGTACAGGAACGTGGACGAACACACCCGCAGCCCGGACCCCTACATCATGCCCGGCACCACCAGGCCGCTGGCGAACGAGAACAAGTCGGCGCCGTGCCGGAACGCCCCCATCCGCGTCGCCCTCCAGTACTCCTGCAACAACGTCTTCGGCAAGATGGCCGTCGACCTCGGCCAGGACAAGGTGCGGGCGATGGCGGAGAAGTTCGGCTTCAACGACGACCAGCAGGACGTGCCGGTGCGCGCCTACGCCAGCGTCTACCCGAAGGACATGGACAAGGCGCAGACCGCCCTGTCCGGCATCGGCCAGTTCGACGTGACCGCGACCCCGCTCCAGATGGCCATGGTGTCCGCCGCCCTGGCCAACGGCGGCAAGCTGGTCTCGCCGCACATGGTGTCGAAGACCACCGACAGCGGCGGCGATGTGCTGAAGGACTACGACTCCGACGCCGGCAGCGAGCAGATCGTCAGCTCCACCACCGCCGCGCAGCTCCGGTCGGCGATGCAGACGGTGGTCAAGGACGGTACCGGTACGAACGCGCTGATCGACGGGGTGACCGTCGGCGGCAAGACCGGCACCGCCCAGCACGGCGAGAACAACAGCAAGACGCCGTACGCCTGGTTCACCGCCTACGGCACCTCCGACAGCACCGGCAAGCAGGTCGCCGTCGCGGTGATGGTCGAGCAGTCGGACGCGGCCCGCTCGGAGGTCAGCGGCAACGGGCTGGCCGCGCCGGTGGCCCGGGCGATGATGCAGGCGGCGCTGAAGTGACGCCGTGCGCGGCGGCGCCGGCTACTTCAGGCCCAGCAGCTGCTCCACCGGATCGATCGCGAAGTAGACGAGGAACAGCGCCGAGACGCCCCACAGCAGCCAGTTGATCTCCCGCGCCTTGCCCAGGACCGTGTTGATCACGACGTAGGCGAGGAAGCCCGCGCCGATGCCGTCGGTGATGGAGTAGGTGAACGGCATCGCGGCGATGGTGAGGAACGCCGGTACGGCGATCTCGTACCGGTCCCAGTCGATGTGCTTGACGTGGGTCATCATCAGGAAGCCCACCGCGATCAGCGCGGGCGCCGCCGCCTGGAGCGGGACGATGGTGAGCAGCGGGGTGAGGAAGAGGGCGAGGCCGAACAGGCCGCCGGTGACCAGGTTGGCGAAGCCGGTGCGGGCGCCCTCGCCGACGCCGGCGGCGGACTCGATGTAGGCGGTGTTGGAGGAGGCGGAGCCGAGGCCGCCCGCGACGGCGGCGGCGCCGTCGATGAACAGGACGCGGCCGATGCCGGGCACCCGGCCCTGCTCGTCCAGCAGTCCGGCCTCCGCGCTGATGCCGACGATGGTGCCCATGGCGTCGAAGAAGTCCGACAGGATGAGGGTGAAGACCAGCAGCACGGCGGTGAGGACACCGGCCTTGGCGAAGCCGCCGAACAGGCTGAAGTGACCGATCAGCCCGAAGTCCGGGGCGGCGACGAGCTTGTCCGGGACCTCGGGCGTGGTCAGGCCCCAGTTCTTGACGCCGGCGACGGAGTCGATGCCGATCGCGACGAGGGTCATCGTCACGATGCTGATCAGGATCGCGCCCTTCACCCTGCGGGCGAGCAGCGCGACGGTCAGCAGCACGCCCAGGCAGAAGACGAGCACCGGCCAGCCGGTCAGCCGGCCGACGGAGCCGAGCTGCACGGGCACAGTGGTGTGGGCGGCGTCCGGGATCCGGCTGACGAACCCGGCGTCGACGAACCCGATGAACGCGATGAACAGGCCGATGCCGACGCCGATGGCCTGCTTCAGCTGGTGCGGGATCGCGTTCATGATCGCTTCCCGCAGGCCGGTGAGGACCAGCAGACAGATGACCAGGCCCTCCAGGACGACCAGGCCCATCGCGTCGGACCAGCTCATCAGCGGGGCGAGCTGGAAGGCGACGACGGCGTTGAGGCCGAGGCCGGCGGCGATGGCGAGGGGGAGGTTGCCGCCGACCCCCATGACGACCGTCATCACACAGGCGACCAGCGCGGTGGCGGTGACGAGTTGTCCGGTGTCGAGGGAGTGGCCGAACTTGTCCTTGGCGCTGCCCAGGATGATCGGATTCAGGACAAGGATGTAGGCCATGGTGAAGAACGTGGCGAGGCCGCCGCGTATCTCCCGGCCGAACGTGGATCCCCGTTCGGTGATGCGGAAGTACCGGTCGACGCCGTTCCGGGCAGGTGGCGCGGGCTCCCGCCGGCTGTCCACCGTCTGTGTCTCGGTCATGGTCCAACTCCTCGGTGCCTGATGGGCGGGTGCGCGGATGCTGGCTGGATTGTTCCCCCCGTGAACTCTGTTCAGGTTTTCTCCGTGTTACGGAATCGGGTTCGATGGGCCATACGACGTCCGAACCCCCGTACACGTCCGTCGCATCGTCGCTGCTACGCTTCCGGATCTCCGTCCGGCCCCCCTCCGGACCTTCACCTGTCATTCACATGACACCCACAGAGCCGTATCGAGAAGAGGTCACCCGTGGGCACAGTCGTCGACGACGCCGCCTCCGTGGAGTTCCATGCCTTCTTCGACCGCCACTACGCGGAACTCGCCCGGCTGGCCCATCTGTTGACCGGTGAGGCGGACGCCGCCGACGATCTGGCGGCGGACGCCCTGCTGGCCCTGTGGCACCGCTGGGACCGGGTGCGCGCGGCCGACCACCCGGTGGCCTACGCGCGCGGTGTGGTCGCCAATCTGGCCCGCACCCGGATCCGCAGCGCGGTGCGCGAGCGCCGGCGGATCGCGCTGTTCTGGTCGCACCGCGAGGAGCGGACCGAGAACCCGGACGTCGCCGGGGTGGTGGACGTCCAGGCGGCGCTGCGCAGACTGCCGTTCCGGAAACGGGCGTGCGTGGTACTCCGGCACGCCTTCGACCTCTCGGAGAAGGACACCGCGCTCGCGCTCGGGGTGTCGGTGGGTACGGTTAAGAGCCAGACGTCCAAGGGCATGGCCGAGCTGGCCAGGCTGCTCGGCGCCCAGGGTGCGCCGCAGAAGGTGCACGCGGCGATGGTCCGGGGCGGCGAGAGCGGAGGAAGGAACCGATGAGGCAGCAGGACGTGCACGACGAGCTGCGCGCCCGGCTGCACGAGGCGGCCGAGGCCCACGAGCCCGACCGCGCAGCGATGCTGGCCCGGGTGGAACGCGGCATGGCCGCACGACGCAGCATGGCCGCACGACGCAGCATGGCCGCACGACGCGGCATGGCCGCACGGTCCCGCCCCGATCACCGGGCGGTCCGGCCGCCGCTGTTCGGCTGGGTGCGCGTGGTCGGCGCCACCGCGGCGGTCGCCGGGGTGCTCGCCGCCGGCGGATACGCGGTGGCGTCCGCGGTGAAGGAACGGCCCCCGGCGCAGGAGCGCACGGTCGCGGTCTCCCCCACGCCCCGTGCCACGCCGGACCCGACGGCGTCCCGGTCCCCCGCCCGCACCACCGGCCCGGCGCCCGGCGCGGGCACCACCCGTCCCTCCCGGCCGGCCGGCACCCCGTCCTCCCCCGCGGCCCCCTCCACCCGGCCGCCCGTGGCTCATCGCGAGCAGAGCGGGCCGCTGTGGTCGGACGGCTCGGTGGACCTGCACAGCAACGACTTCTGGGCGCAGAGCAACGTCACCCTGAAGACGTCCCGGCCCCTCACCTCCCTCACCGTCCGGCTGAAGGTGGCGCAGACCGGCGGGGTGACGTCGACGGGGGCGTGGCGGTCCCTGCCGGAGGCGGACTTCACCCAGACCGTCCAGGAACAGGACGGCTTCCTCGTCTACGTCTGGACCCTCAAGGAGGGGCGCACGGTACCGGCCGGGCAGTGGGTGTTCGCCGGGCAGTACAACCACCAGCGCGGCGGCCGGGACGCGAAGGACGACAGCTACACCCTCACGGGCACGGCGGACGGCCGCGCGTACACGGTGACCGGCGACTTCGCCGTACACCGGACCGGCGACGGCGGCTAGGGCCCATCTCTCGCCCTGGCCGGCCACCGGCCGCGGCCGGCCGCCTGCCCGGAAGGGGTCAGCCGACGAAGTACGTCGGGTTCGGCAGCTTGTAGGTGCGGCCGGTGTAACCGCCGTCGAGGTCCGAGTACTGGTCGCCGAAGTCGGCGATGATCGTGTACCCGAGGTCGTCCTCGATGTGCTTGCGGGTGCCGGACTTGTACTGCACGGTGGTGCAGTTCCAGGCGCCCGCGGTGGCGCAGTCGCTCAGGTAGGCCGGCGGGTTGGCCTTGTCCTTGAGGAACATGTGGTCGGTGTCGAGGTTCACGTCGGAGCCGACCTTCTTCAGGTTCTCCACGGCACCGGCGCGCTGGGCCTCGCTCAGCCCGGAGTTGTAGAAGACCTCGACACCCTTGGACGCGGCGTACTGCACCAGCTCGGGGCTGCCGAAGACCTCGGGGCGGTCGGCCTTGTTCACGTAGTCGTTCCACGTGGTGGGGTTGAACGTGTAGTTGTAGCGCTTCTCGTAGTCGAGGCTGAGCAGCAGCGTGTCGTCGATGTCGAAGACGACGGCCGGCTTCTCGCCGTGGCGCAGCGCCTTGCGGGCCGCCTTGTCTATGTAGCGCTTGGCGTCGGCGTCGATGTCGGCCAGGTCCTGCGCGTACGGGCTGTCCGGCGAGGCCTGGTACACGCCGTTGGCGTCGGCGTGGGTGCCGTAGTAGGTGTCGATGTCCTTCACCAGCTGCCCGATGTTGTAGGGCTCGTGGGTGGAGTTCGCCGTCGACTGGTGGGCGGTGGCGGCGCCGGCCCCGAACAGGACGCCGCCGGCCAGGGCGCAGCTCGCGGCGACAGCAGCGATTCGCAGTGTTTTATGCATGACAGGTTTTCTACGCGCGTCACCGCGGGTAGCGCGAGCACCGTTGCCCGATCGATATCAAGCCATCCGCCGAACGGGCCCTCGCCGCCGCTGCGTTGCCGTCGGTTCATCGTGGCGCCGACTGGGAGTCGGTCAGCCCGCGTAGGGGTCCGGCACCCGGCCGGGCCGGGCCAGGAACGCGAAGTCGCAGCCGGAGTCGGCCTGGGTGATCTGCCCGGTGTAGAGGGCGCCGTAGCCGCGCTCGTACCGGGCGGGCGGCGGCGTCCAGGCGGCCTTGCGGCGGGCCAGCTCCGCGTCGTCCACATGGAGGTGCAGGCGGCGGGCGTCGACGTCCAGGGTGATGAGGTCGCCGGTGCGCACCAGCGCGAGCGGGCCGCCGACGTACGACTCGGGGGCCACGTGCAGCACACAGGCGCCGTAGCTGGTGCCGCTCATCCGGGCGTCGGAGATCCGGACCATGTCGCGCACGCCCTGCTGGAGCAGGTGGTCCGGGATGGGCAGCATGCCGTACTCGGGCATGCCCGGCCCGCCCTTGGGTCCGGCGCCGCGCAGCACCAGCACGCTGTCGGCGGTGATGCCGAGCGCGGGGTCGTCGATGGTGCGCTGCATGGTCCGGTAGTCGTCGAAGACGACGGCCGGGCCGGTGTGCTTCAGCAGCTGCGGCTCGGCGGCGATGTGCTTGATGACCGCGCCGTCCGGGCAGAGGTTGCCGCGCAGCACCGCGACCCCGCCCTCGCCCGCGACCGGGTTGCCGCGGGGCCGGATGACGTCGTCGTCGTGCACCCGGGCGCCCGCGAGCTGCTCGCGCAGCGTGTCGTACGAGACGGTCGGCCGGTCCAGGTGGAGCAGGTCCGGGATCCGGGAGAGGAAGCCCGGCAGGCCGCCTGCGAAGTGGAAGTCCTCCATCAGGTAGGTCCGGCCGCCGGGGCGGACGTTGGCGAGGACGGGCACGGTGCGGGCGATGCGGTCGAAGTCGTCCAGGGTGAGCTTCACCCCGGCGCGGCCGGCCATGGCGATCAGGTGGATCACGGCGTTGGTGGAGCCGCCGAGGCCGAGCACGGTGGTGACGGCGTCCTCGAACGCCTCACGGGTGAGGATGTCGCCCAGCCTGCGGTCCATGTGGACCAGTTCGACGATCCGGAGCCCCGCCCTGGCGGCCATCCGGTCGTGCCCGGAGTCCACCGCCGGGATGCTGGACGCGCCCGGCACGGTCACCCCGAGCGCCTCGGCGGCGGCCGTCAGCGTGGACGCCGTACCCATGGTCATGCAGTGGCCGGGCGAACGGGCCAGGCCGCTCTCCAGCTCGGCCAGCTCGCAGTCGCCGATGAGACCGGCGCGCCTGTCGTCCCAGTACTTCCACATGTCGGTGCCGGAGCCGAGCACCTCGCCGCGCCAGTGGCCGGGGAGCATGGGGCCGGCGGGCACGAACACGGTCGGCAGGCCGACGCTCGCGGCGCCCATCAGCAGGGCCGGCGTGGTCTTGTCGCAGCCGCCCATGAGCACGGCGCCGTCCACGGGGTAGGACCGCAGCAGCTCCTCGGTCTCCATGGCGAGCAGGTTGCGGTAGAGCATCGGGGTCGGCTTCTGGAAGGTCTCGCTGAGCGTCGAGACCGGGAACTCCAGCGGGAAGCCGCCGGCCTGCCACACCCCGCGCTTGACGGCCTGGGCGCGGTCCCGCAGGTGCGCATGGCAGGGGTTGATGTCGGACCAGGTGTTGAGGATCGCGACGACCGGCTTGCCGAGGTGCTCCTCGGGCAGATAGCCGAGCTGGCGGGTGCGGGCGCGGTGGCTGAAGGAGCGCAGCCCGTCGGTGCCGTACCACTGGTGGCTGCGCAGCTCCTCCGGCCGCCTGCGGGGGCCGGTCATATGGACCACCCCTCGGCGATGGCGGCCACCTCGGCGCGCTCGTCCTCGGGCAGCAGGCTGCTCGGCGGGCGGACGTCCCGGCGGCACAGGCCGAGTGCGGCGAGGGCCTCCTTGACGACGGTGACGTTGTGGGCGGAGCCGTGCGCGGCGCGCAGTTCCTCGAAGCGCCGGATCCGCTCCCAGACCTTCATGGCGGCCGGGTAGTCGCCGGAGCGCAGCGCTTCGAGCATGGTGCGCGAGAGAGCCGGGGCGACGTTCACGAGTCCGGAGGTGAAGCCGGTGGCGCCCGCCGAGAAGTAGGAGGGGGCGTAGGGCTCGGCGAGCCCGGCGACCCAGACGAAGCGGTCGAGGCCGGCGTCGCGGGCGAAGGCGGCGAACCGGGCGGCGTCCGGTACGGCGTACTTGACGCCGATGACGTTCGGGCAGTGGCCGGCGAGTTCGGCGAGCCGGGCGCCGGGCAGCCGGTCGTTGCGGATGTACGGGACCACGCCCAGCTCTGGCACGGCCTCGGCGACGGCGCGGTGGTAGTCGACCCAGCCGGCGGCCGACCCGTAGGGGTGCACGGGCTGGTGGACCATCACCATCCCGGCGCCGAGGTCCCGGGCGTGCCGGGCGGAGGCGACGGCGGTGGGCACGTCGTGCCCGACCCCGACCAGGATCTCGGCCCGCTCCCCGGCCTCGTCGACGGTCAGCTCGGTGACCAGACGGCGCTCCTCGGGGGTGAGGGCGTAGAACTCGCCGGTGTTGCCGTTCGGGGTGAGGGTCCTGATCCCGCCGTCGAGCAGGCGGCGCAGCAGGGCCCGGAGGGTGTCCCCGGCGACGGAGCCGTCCTCGGCGAAGGGGGTCACCGGGATGGCCACGACATCGGCGAGGGCCGCCCGTTGGGTCTCGAACGTCATGCTGCTCATGAAGGTCCTTCGGGGAAGGCACGGCGGACGAAGGACGCGATGTGGGCGTGCAGGGCACCCGCGGCGCCGTCGGCGTCGCCGTCCAGCGCGAGCCGCAGGATCTCCCGGTGCTCGGCGGCCTCCCGCTCCCAGGAGGGCTCGGCGGCCCAGGCGACGGCGGCGACCAGGGCGGCCTGGTCGCGGACCTCGTCCAGCATCCGGCCGAGCAGCGGGTTGCCGCACGGCAGGTAGAGGGCGCGGTGGAAGTCGCGGTTGGCGAGGGAGCGTTCGGCGGTGTCGGTGGCGCCGTCGGCGCGGGCCAGCGCGTCGCGCGCGGCGTCGAGGGAGGCGCCGCGCCGTACGGCCCGGTGCAGGGCCTCCGGTTCCAGCAGCAGCCGCACGTCGTAGACCTCGCGTGCCATGTCCGCGTCCACCCTGCGCACCGTGACGCCCTTGTACTGGCTCAGCACGACGAGTCCGGTCCCGGCGAGGGTCTTCAGCGCCTCCCGCACGGGGGTCTTGGACACCCCGAACTGTGCGGCCAGCTCGGTCTCGACCAGCGCCTGACCGGGCGTCAGCAGGCCGGTCAGGATGCGGTGTTTGATCGCGTCCAGCACGAACTGCGTCCGGGACGGGATCGGTGTGGGCACAGAGGTCATGCGGCCCTCTCGGATCTCACATATCGCGTCTCATATATGACGTATGAAGTACGACGCGACGAAGGTAGGAGAGGGCCGGGAGTTCGTCAACGCTTCTGACAAAAGAAGTCGGGCGGGGGTTCAGACGGTGCGCGACTCGCCCTCCCGGGCGGTGCCGGTGGGCCGGCCGGCGACGGCGGCGGCGCGTGCGGTGGCCGCCTCGCGGCTCAGCCCGGGACCGACGTGGGTGATGAGCAGCTCGCGCACATGGGCCTCCCGGGCGATCCGGCCGGCGTCCTCCGGCGTCAGATGCACCTGTTCGCCTTCGCGACGCGTGTCGAGGTCGGCCTCGCACAGGAACAGGTCGGCGCGGGCGGCGAGTTCGGTGAGCGCGACACAGGGCCCGCTGTCCCCGGAGTAGGCGAGCACGCTGCCCTGGCACTCGGCGCGCAGTCCGTAGGCCTCGGTGTCGTGGGCGACGGCACGGGCGGTCAGGCGGAGGTTCCAGTGCCGGACGTCATGGCCGTCGTACAGGGGGCGGAAGTCGAAGACATCCTTGAGGAAGCCGGTGTCCGGCCGGCCGAGGAAGCCGGCCAGCCGCTGGGCGCAGTCCTGCGGGGCGTAGAGCGGGATGGGCGCGGCCGGGGCCATCCCGCCGAAGGCGAAGGCGTAGGCGGCGGACAGCAGGTCGGCGCTGTGGTCGGCGTGCAGGTGGGAGATCCAGATCGCGGTGAGCCGCGCGGGATCCGTGTGCCGCTGCAACGCGGCGAAGGTACCGGGACCCGCGTCCACCCACACCTCGGCGCCCCCGCCGGACAGCAGGTATCCGGAGCAGGGCCGGTCGGGGCCCGGGTGCGGGGAGGCGGTGCCGAGGACGGTGAGCGTGAGGGGCATGACAGGGAGCGTACGACGCCTCGCACCGGGCTCCCGACCGAACCCGGCACGGACCTGCGAACCCGGTGCGGATCCGGACGATGGCCACCCTCGGATCGTCAGCGTGCGGCGAGTGCCTCCCGTACCGCCGCCAGGTCCGCGTCCGACGCCAGTCCTGCGTGGTACAGCCGCAGTTCCGTCGCGCCCTCGTCGCGCGCGCGGGCCGCGTCCGCCGCGAGGGTGCGGGGGCTGCCGCCCATGCCGGAGACGACGGTGAGGTTGGCGGCCAGCACGCTGGTGTCGCGGGCGTGCCCGGCGAACGGCGCCAGCAGGGCCGTACCGCCCGTGCACGGCACGACCACGCCGTCGGCGACGGAGAGGATGTGGGCGGGATCGACGCCCGGGTTGGCGCCGCAGTGGTAGGAGACCGGGTCGGCGTGGAGCAGGACCTGGAAGGCGGGGGGTGCGGCGGCGCGGACGGCGGTGACGGCCGCCTCCTGGAGGGTGCGGGCCGCCGTCTCGCGCCACGCGCGCGTGGCGGCCGCCGTCTCCTCGCCGAGCAGTGTGCCGACCGTGGGCCAGCCCTCGTCGTCCGCCGTGCCGCGCCACAGTGGCTCCAGCGCGGACCGTACGGCCCGCGCCAGCTCCTCGGCGTCCAGGCCGTGTTCGCCGTAGCCGGCCGCGCAGGCGGGGCAGAAGCACAGGGACATCAGGTACTGCCCGGCGTCCCCGAGGGCCACGCCGGAGGTCTTGTCGTGGGCGTGCAGATGCTGGAGTCCGTACCAGCCGAGGGACTCGAGTTCGGTGCCGCGCGCCCCGGGGCGTACGGCGGCCTCGGCGGCGAGGTCGGTCAGGTACGCGCGCGTGGCGGGCTGGGCGATGCAGGGCGCCCAGGGGTAGCGGTCGCCGTAGGCGTTCCGCACGGAGGTGTCGGGGTGTTCGGCGCCCAGGCGGGAGTTGTGGGCGAGCACCACCCAGCTGTGCACCTCCAGGCCCGCCGCCGCGAGCGCCTCGGCCGCCTCGCCGTAGGCGTCGCGGGGGGCCCAGCGGCCGGCCGGGTACGGCCTGAGGGCGCGGCCGGTCCAGCGGCCGTCCGGCGGGTAGAGGACGGCCGCGTGCTCGGCGGTGACGATGCGGTGCTGCGGATGGCGGGGGGTCAGCGCGCGGGTGGAGTGGTAGGCGACGGCGAGGGTCACCTGCTCGACGCCGAGTGCGGCGATGCGCGCGGGGGCCCCGGGGTCCCCGTTGACGTCCCAGGGGTAGAGGAACGCCGACGCCTTCACGCGCCCTCCTCCAGCAGCGCGTACCCCCGCTCGATCAGCCGGGCGAGCTGCTTGACGTGCTCGTCCGCCGGTTCGTGCAGGGGCGGACGGACCTCGCCGACGTCCAGACCGCGCAGCCGTACCCCCGCCTTGACCAGGGAGACGGCATAGCCGCGGCCCTGTGCGCGCAGCTCCACGAACGGGCGGTAGAAGCCGTCCAGGAGGCGGCGGACCGTGGCCTCGTCGCCCGCTTCCAGCGCCCGGTGGTAGGCGAGGGCGAGTTCCGGGGCGAAGCAGAACACCGCCGAGGAGTAGAGGGTGATGCCGAGGGCGCGGTAGGCGAGCTGGGTCTGCTCGGCGGTGGGCAGGCCGTTGAAGTAGAGGAAGTCGCCGGGGACCTCGGTGCGGACGGCGCTGACGATCCGCTGCATGAGGTCCAGGTCGCCGAGGCCGTCCTTGAGGCCGATGATCCCCTCGATGCGGGCGAGTGCGACCACGGTGTCCGGGGTGAAGACCGCGTTGTCGCGTTGGTAGACGACGACCGGCAGCGGGGTGGCGGCGGCGATCTCCCGGTAGTGCCGCAGCAGGCCCTCCTGTCCGGCGACGACCAGGTACGGCGGCAGGGCGAGCAGCCCGTCGGCGCCCGCCCGCTCGGCGAGGCGGGCGTAGCGGACGGCGAGCGCGGTGCCGTACCCGGCGCCGGCGACGACCGGGACCCGGCCCTCGGCCGCCTCCACGGCCGCCCGGACGCAGTCCTCGAACTCCTCCGGCAGCAGCGCGTGGAACTCGCCGGTGCCGCAGCAGGCGAACACGGCGGCCGCGCCCGCGTCGATGCCCCGGCGCACATGCGCGCGGTAGGCGTCGAGGTCGGGCGAGCCGTCGGAGCCGTAGGCCGTGACGGGGAAGAAGAGCGGCCCGCGGGGGTCGCGGAGCCGGGCGGCGAGCGGGGCAGGCGTCACGGGCGCTCCCTGTGTGCATGTTTCTGATCGTCGTCTATATTTCTGAACGATCTCACGCTAAGGGCCCACCAGGGAGCGGGTCAAGCACCCGAACAGGCATCCCGGCAGCGGATTTGCCCCTGTCACGGCACACTTGACGGGGCATGCGGGCGCTCCCTAGCGTGTCCACGCATGTGAATTCTGTCCACGCATGCGGCCGTCGGTGTCGAGGAGACGGCCCTGGAGGCCAAGGAGACCGAGGATGCCCGCTCCCCGTACCGTTCTGCTCACCGGTGCCGCCGGCGGGCTCGGCACCCTGATGCGGTCCCTGCTGCCGGAGTACGGCTACACCCTGCGCCTGTTCGACGTGCGCCCCATCGAGGACGCGCCGGACGCGATCACCGGCGACCTCACCGACCCGGCGGCGGTGCGCGAGGCGGTGCGGGGCGTGGACGCGGTCCTCCATCTCGCGGGCATCTCCCTGGAAGCCCCCTTCGACAAGATCCTCCGGTCGAACATCGAGGGCACGTACCACCTCTACGAGGCCGCCCGCCAGGAAGGCGTGCGCCGGATCGTCTTCGCCTCCTCCAACCACGCCGTCGGGTACACCCCGGCCCCGCGCGCGGGCGAGCCGCCGATCCCGGTGGACACCCCGCACCGCCCGGACACCTTCTACGGCCTGTCGAAGGCCTTCGGCGAGGACCTGGCCCAGCTCTACTGGGACAAGCACGGCCTGGAGACCGTCTCGGTGCGCATCGGCTCCTGCTTCCCGGAGCCGACCACCGTGCGCATGCTCTCGGTGTGGATGAGCCCGGCCGACGGCGCCCGGCTCTTCCACGCGGCCCTGACCGCCGAGCAGGTCGGCCACACCGTGGTCTACGGCTCCTCCGCCAACACCCGCCTGTGGTGGGACCTCGGCAGCGCGCGGGCGCTCGGCTACGAACCCCGGGACGACTCCGAGCCGTACGCCGAGAAGCTGATCGCCGAGCAGGGCGAGCTGGACCCGGACAACCCGGCCCACCGGAACCTGGGCGGGCACTTCGTCACCGACCCGCCCATCTGGCCGTACTGAGCCCCTGGCCGGATCCGCCGGGTAAGGGAACGGTAAAGCGGGCTCGTTCGTTCACCCGGCATGACAGCTATGACCCCAGGCTCGAACATCCCTCTGCCGGCCGCCCGCGTGACGGTGGACGTCACCGCCCCGGTGCGGCTCGACGTGTCGGGCCTGCTGCTCACCGCCGACGGCAAGGTGCGTTCGGACGACGACTTCATCTTCTACAACCAGCCGGCCGGGCCCGGCGTGACCTACCGGTCCGGCGGCGGTGCCGGGCCGGACGCGATCACGGTCGACACCGGCGCGGTCCCGCCGGACATCGAGAAGATCGTGGTCACGGCCAGCCCGGACGCCGCCGGGCAGACCTTCCAGGGCATCGAGCCGACGGCCACCCTCCACGACGCGGACACCGGCGCGGTGCTGGCCACGTTCACCCCGCCCCGGCTCGGCACCGAGACCGCGCTGGTCGTGGTGGAGCTCTACCGCCGGGGCGGCGGCTGGAAGGCCCGCGCGGTCGGTCAGGGATACGCCGACGGCCTGGCCGGCATCGCCACCGACTTCGGGGTGACGGTGGAGGAACCGGCGGCCCCCGCGGCCCCGGCGACCCCGGCCACCCCGGCCGCCCCCGCACCGGCAGCCCCCGCGGCCCCGGCGACCCCGGCCACCCCGGCCGCCCCCGCACCGGCAGCTCCCGCGGCCCCGGCGACCCCGGCCACCCCGGCCGCCCCCGCACCGGCAGCTCCCGCGGCCCCGGCCGCCCCCGCCCCCGGTGCCGGGAAGGTCAACCTGGACAAGGGCCGGGTCAGCCTCCAGAAGAACCAGACGGTGTCGCTGGTCAAGGGCGGCCGCCCGCTGCTGTCCCGGGTGCAGATGGGCCTCGGCTGGGAGCCCGCGTTCCACGGCAGTGACATCGACCTGGACGCCTCGGTCATCGCCTACGGCCCGCAGCGCGACCACGTGGACAGCTGCTACTTCGGCAAGCTGACCGTCCTGGACGGCGCGATCAGCCACTCCGGGGACAACCTCACCGGCGAGGGCGCGGGCGACGACGAGGTGATCACGGTCGACCTCGGCCGGCTCCCCCAGCAGGTCACCGGCCTGGTCTTCACGGTGAACTCCTTCTCCGGCCAGAAGTTCACGGACGTCGCCAAGGCCTACTGCCGGCTGCTCGACGCCTCGACCGGTGAGGAGCTGGTCCGCTTCGACCTCACCCACGCCGAGCCGCACACGGGCGTGATGATGGCCAAGCTGGTCCGCCAGTTCTCCGGGGAGTGGGACATGACCGCGCTGGGCGAGTTCGTGGCGTCCCGGACGGTGCGGACCATGGTGGAGCCGGGGGCGCGGGCGTTGTAGCCCGCCCCACGGGAGGGGTGCGGCAGCGACCGGCGTGACCGCTGCGCTACGGCCGCAACCCCTCCACCAGCAGCGACAGATACCGCCCGAGCTGCCGCCCCTGCCCGCCCGCCAGCTCGGAGGCCGTGGCGACCCCGTGGGCCAGCCGCAGCAGCTCGATCGGTTCCAGGTCGGCCCGCAGGGCACCCTCCGCCCGGGCCGCCGCCACCAGGCGGGTCGCGGCGCCCTGCACCGCCGTACCGCACGGCGTCACCGCGGCCGGGCCGCCGTCCGTGACCGCCGAGCCCAGCAGGGCCCGCGTGCCGCGCACCTGGATGGTGGCGACGCACAGCTCGTGCAGCCACTCCAGCAGCGCCTCGCCCGGCGGCAGCTCCTGCGCCAGCTCGTCGGCCCGCCGGCCCAGCGCCTCGATCCGGTCGACGTACGCCGCCTGCAACAGCGCCTGCCGGGTCGGGAAGTGCCGGTAGAGCGTCCCCGAGCCGACGCCCGCCCGCTTGGCGATGTCATCCAGCGACGCGTTCTCCCCATGCTCGGCGAAGGCCTCCGCCGCCACCCTCAGCAGCCGCTCGTAGTTGCGCCGAGCGTCCGCGCGCATGGGCCTGATCTGCGTCATCCACCCACTCCTTGCCGCCGTGGCCCTCTGCGCATGCTAGCCACAAAGGGCGCCCGGAGGCCGCGGCCGGCGGTGCGGGGAGCGGTTACCGCTGCTGCCGCCTCCACGGCCCGGTGATGGCGAGCATGATCCCGGGCTCCTGGATGTTGGCGAACAGGGTGCTGCCGTCGGGCGAGAAGGTGACGCCGGTGAACTCGCTGTACTCGGGCTTCTCCGCCGTGCCGATGTTCAGCTCGTTGCGGGCGATCGGGTACGTACGGCCGCTGTCGGTGGCCCCGAACAGATGCTGGACGCCCTCGCCGTCCTCGGCGATGACCAGTCCGCCGTACGGCGAGACGGTGATGTTGTCCGGGCCGTCGAAGGCGCCGTCCGCGGCCGGGTCCGGGTTCACCCCGAGGAGCACCTTCAGGGTGAGGGTGCGGCGCCGGGGGTCGTAGAACCAGACCTGGCCGTCGTGCTGGACCGGGCTCTCCGCGCGGGCGTAGGACGAGACGATGTAGGCGCCGCCGTCGCCCCACCACATGCCCTCCAGCTTGCGGGCGCGGGTGACCTGGCCGTCGGCGAACTGCTTGCGCACCGACACGCTGCGGGCGTCGCGGTCGGGGACGTCCACCCAGTCCACGCCGTAGACGGTGCCGGTCCTGGTGGCGCGGGACAGGTCGTCCACGTAGCGGCCGCCGGAGTCGAAGCAGCGGAAGGCCTGGAGCACACCGGCGTCGTCGGCGAGGGTGCGCAGCCTGCCCCGGCCGTGCCGGAAGCCCTCCGGCGGGGTCCAGCGGTACAGCAGGCCGTTGGGGCCGGCGGCGTCCTCGGTCAGGTACAGATGGCCGCGCCGGGGGTCCACCACGGCGGCTTCGTGGGCGTACCGGCCGAGCGCCTTGACCGGCTGGGGGGCGCGGCCCGCCCGGCGGTCGGCGGGGTCGACCTCGAAGACATAGCCGTGGTCCTTGGTCATGCCGTTCTGGCCGGCCTTGTCCTCGGTCTCCTCGCAGGTCAGCCAGGTGCCCCAAGGTGTCCTGCCGCCGGCGCAGTTGGTGGAGGTGCCGGCGATGCCCACCCACTCCGCCACCTGATCGCGGCGGACCTCGACGACCGTGCAGCCACCGGCGGCGGCGGGGTCGTAGACCAGGCCCTCGACGAGCGGGACCGGGTGCGCCCAGGCGGAGCGCGGGCCCTTCAGCTCGTGGTTGTTGACGAGCAGGGTGGCGCCCCGCGGGCCGTCGAAGGCGGCGGTGCCGTCGTGGTTCGACGGGGTGAACTCGCCGGACTCCAGCCGGGTCCTGCCGCTGTAGGTGACGACCCGGTAGGAGAAGCCCGCGGGCAGGGCGAGGATGCCGTCGGGGTCGGGGAGCAGCGGGCCGTAGCCGACCCCGCCCGGGCCGCCGTGTCCGGACTCCGTGGCGGCGAGGGCGCCGGGCGCGCTGGCCAGGGCGCCGACGCTGCCCGCCAGGGCGATCCCGGCACCGCTGAGCGCTGAGGTTCTGGCGAAGTCCCTGCGGGTGAGCGACATGGTGTCTCCTGAGACGGTGGGAGTGCCGTGGAGGGTGGCGGACCTCGGTGCGCCGCACACGCTCCCGCCCACGTCTGAACACCGGCTGAACACGGGGGTACTTCAGCGGTCCTTGTTCAAGAAACCGTATGCCCGGCCCCATGACTTCCTTTTCCGCTGCGTGGACCCCGGTGGCCCCGTGGGCTCAGCCCGCCTGCTGCGAACGGGCCTTGAACGCGGCCTTCCGCGCCTCCTTCGCCACCTTCTTGTCCGGGTGCAGCCGGCCCATCGCCTCCAGCACATCGGCCGTCGCCGGGTGGTCCACCCGCCAGGCCGTCGCGAAGAACCCGCTGTGCTGCGAGGCCAGTCCGGCCACCAGCGCCCGCAGTTCCTCGGAGTTGCCCTCGGCCTGGAGCTGCGCCGCCACGGTGTCGATGGTCAGCCAGAACACCAGGTCCTCGGAGGGCGCGGGCACCTGTGCGGCGCCCCGCTCGCTCAGCCACACCCGGGCCAGACCGCCCAGCTCCGGGTCGTCCAGCACCTCCCGCAGCGCGGGCTCGGCCTCCGCGCCGACCAGGGACAGGGCCTGCTGGCAGCGCAGCCGGCGCAGCGGCGCGCCCGGATCCGCACCGCGCGCGGCGGACAGCAACTCACGGGCGGCGACGAGCGGTTCCCGCAGTTCCAGCCACTGCTCGGTCTCGGCCCGGGCGGCGGACTGCCCGAACCGCGCGGTGCCGTCGAGCAGCACGTCGGCGCCCTTGTCGGCGAGTTCACCGACGGCCGGCGCGTCGAAGCCGGCCTCCAGCAGCCGGGCCCGCAGACCGTAGGCGCCGAGCGGGGTCAGGCGGACCATGCCGTACCGCGCGACGTCGTCCTCCCCCACCGGTACGGCGGGCTCCTCGTCGGCGTCGGCCATCAGCTCCTCGTCCACCGGCCGGTACTCCACGAGCCCGACCGGCTCCAGCATCCGGAACTGGTCGTCGAGCCGCATCATCGCGTCGGAGACCTGCTCCAGGACGTCGTTGGTGGGCTCGCCCATGTCGTCGGGCACGATCATGGAGGCGGCGAGCGCGGGCAGCGGGACGGGACCCTCGCCGGGGCCGTCCTCACTGACGGTCAGCAGATAGAGGTTGCCGAGGACGCCGTCGAGGAACTCCGCCTCGGCCTCCGGGTCCCAGTCGAGTGACGAGAAATCGACCTCGCCGCCCTCCTCCATGGCGTCGACCAGACCGTCCAGGTCCGGCACGCTCGCGTCGGCGAGCACGGTCTCCAGCGCGGCCAGCCACACGGTGAGCACATCGGCCGGGGAGCCCCCGGTGAGCAGCTTCAGATCCTCGCCGGCCCGGACGGTGCCGGCCGCCTCGTCCACGATCTCCACCAGCCCGGCGTCCACCGCGACCCGCCAGGCCTCGCTGGCGTACGCGGCGGCGTCGTCACCGGACAGCCCGAGCAGTTCGGCGGCGGCCGGAAGCTGCTCCTCCACCAGTCCCCCGCCGGCGTCCACCCGGGTGTCGGGCCCGGCCCAGCGGGCGAGACGGGCGGCCCGGGAGAGCAGGGGCGTGGACAGCGCGGCGCGCGCCAGCTCCGGTTCGGGGTGCAGCCGTACGGGCGGCAGGGGGGAGCTGTCTGACATCGGCTGGTTCTCCTCGGACCGTGAAAGTACTCAGCCGCTCAGCCTAGACGGATTTCCACCCATGCCGCCCGGTTCATCTCCCCGTCGGCCGCCGTACATGGCTGAAACCTTGACAACTACCCGTGCCAGGCAGGAGATTGACGCGCGTAGAGGTTCGGGGGACAACTGTTCACTCGGCTCTACGCGTGTCACAGAGGGCGACGAGCCCCGCACGCTCCCGTTCCACCCTCGTCCCGGCGCATCGTCACGTCCCCGGAGGGAACCCTTGCCGAGCAGGTCTTCCGCGCGCCTCGCCGCGCTCACCGTCGCCGCTGTGTGCAGCGCCGCGTCCGCCGTCGTCCTCACCTCCCCGGCGCACGCCGACTCCGTGCGCATCCACGACATCCAGGGCACCACCCGGATCTCGCCGTACGCCGGGCAGCAGGTGACGAACGTGCCGGGCATCGTCACGGCCACGCGCGCCTACGGCTCCTCCAAGGGCTTCTGGATGCAGGACCCGAACGCGGACGACGACCCGCGCACCAGCGAGGGCGTGTTCGTCTTCACCAGCTCCGCGCCGAAGGTGGCCGTGGGCGACTCGGTGACGGTGACCGGCACGGTCTCCGAGTTCACCCCGGGCGGCACCTCGTCCGGCAACCAGTCGGTCACGGAGATCACCAAGCCGGCCGTCACCACCGTCTCCAAGGGCAACGCGGTCCCGGCGCCGGTCGTGCTCGACGAGGACTCGGTCCCGGACGTGTACGCCCCCGAGGGCGACCCCGCGGCCGGCGGCTCGATCAACGGCCTGACCTTGGACCCGTCGGCGTACGCCCTGGACGCCTACGAGTCCCTGGAGGGCATGAACGTCCAGGTCACCGATGCCCGCGTGGTCGGCGCCACCGACCCGTACAGCGAGCTGTGGGTCACGGTGAAGCCGGACGAGCACACGAGCAGCCGCGGGGGCACGGTCTACGGCTCCTACGACTCCCAGAACACCGGCCGGCTCCAGATCCAGACCCTGGGCCCGACCGCCTCCTTCCCGAAGGCCAACGTCGGCGACACCCTGGAGGGCACCACCACCGGCCCGCTGGACTTCAACCAGTTCGGCGGCTACACCCTGGTGGCCAACCAGCTCGGCACGCTGGAGAGCGGCGGCCTGGAGCGCGAGACGACCCGCAAGCAGTCCCGCCGCGAGCTGGCGCTGGCGACGTACAACGTCGAGAACCTCGACCCGTCCGACACCACCTTCGCCGCACACGCCGCCGCCATCGTGAACAACCTCCAGTCGCCGGACATCGTGTCCCTGGAGGAGATCCAGGACGACAACGGCGTCACCGACGACGGCACGGTCGACGCGAGCGCGACGGTGAACAAGCTGATCGACGCGATCGTGGCGGCCGGCGGCCCGAAGTACGACTGGCGCTCGATCGACCCGGTCAACGACCAGGACGGCGGCCAGCCCGGCGGCAACATCCGCCAGGTGTTCCTGTTCAACCCGGAGCGGGTGTCCTTCGTGGACCGGCCGGGCGGCGACTCCACCACCGCGGTGGGCGTCACCAAGGTGAACGGCAAGGCCGAGCTGACCGCCTCGCCGGGCCGGATCGACCCGGCGAACGCGGCCTGGAAGGACAGCCGCAAGCCGCTGGCCGGCGAGTTCGTCTTCCGCGGCAAGACGGTCTTCGTGATCGCCAACCACCTCACCTCCAAGGGCGGCGACCAGGGCCTGACCTCCCAGTACCAGCCGCCGACGCGCAGCTCGGAGATACAGCGGCACGCGCAGGCCACCGAGGTCAACGCGTTCGTCAAGGACATCCTGGCCGTCCAGAAGAACGCGAACGTCGTCGCGCTCGGCGACATGAACGACTTCGAGTTCTCCGAGACCGCGAAGATCCTGGAGGGTGACGGCGAGCTGTGGTCGGCGATCAAGTCGCTGCCGCGGAGCGAGCGGTACACCTACGACTACCAGGGCAACGAGCAGGTGCTGGACCAGATCCTGGTCAGCCCGGCGATCCGGCGCGGCTGCGACCTCGACTACGACAGCGTGCACGTCAACGCCGAGTTCAACGACCAGATCAGCGACCACGACCCGCAGGTGCTGCGGTTCCGTCCGTGATGAGGTGGCAGGGCGTCCGTCCGTGATCGGACGGCGGGGCGTCCGTTCCTGACAGGTGGCGGGGCCGGCCGTTCCTGACAGGTGGCGGGGCCGGCCGTTCCTGACAGGTGGCGGGGGCGGCCGGACAGCGGTGTCCAGCCAGACCCACCAACCCCCAGCCACCGGCCGACCCCGT
>NZ_JBVIJC010000029.1:0-125265 GCF_055581605.1 Streptomyces sp. NPDC031418 | reverse complement strand
ACGCCAGCGGCCACCCCGCTTCGGTGTCCGGTCCGGGAGTAACGGCTCGATCCGCGCCCACTGCGCATCAGTCAACGGCACACCCGGACCAACGAGCAACTGATCCAAACGAAACTGCCTAGCCGCAGGGTGGGCCGCACCTCGGGGGCGGGGGCGTCCTCGCCGCCGTCCGGGTCGGGGTCGAAGTCGGTGCCGGTCCGGGCGTCTCGGGCCCGCGGGGGCCGGATGTCGCCGGTGGGGAACAGCCCCCGAAAGCGTCGCAATTCCAACCAGCGATGCGGATCCAAGACCATCGTCAGCCGCCCTCTGCCGCCCCGACCTGATCAACAGCAGAGTGCCTGGCAACGAGCCCGAACGCGTCAGAAACCGGCCCCATTCATCCGTACGCAGCTGGGGACGTTCATGTGTACGCCGACACGAAGACGCCATCGTGCCCCCGGGACACCGAGGACCTCTCATCGACCGCTGCCAGCCCGCACGCTGCAACAACAGCATCATCGCCCCCGAACACCTGCCTATCTGGAAGGCCGAGCACGATTCGCTGACTCGCCTTCGAAGCCTCCCCGCGCTCCCGGCCAACCGCAGAGCCTTGATCGACCGACAGATCCGTGAGGTCGAGATCGCACTCATCAAGTCGAAGGAAACATGACCCTCCCGAACCAGCCTGGCCTCTCCCTCAAGGCCGAAAGGGCCCTGCTGGAGGCCATGGAACGCCTCTTCACTGGTCGGCCCATCCGCACCGACGGCAAGCTGACCAAGCAGAACCTCTGGCGCGAGGCAGGCGTGAGCCGAGCCACCATGAACCGCGCAACGGCGGTACTTGCTGACTGGGACAACCGGGTCAGCCAAAGCACTGCACGCCAGCACGACCAGAAGCTGACCGAGGAGGTCACCCGCCTCCGGCGTCGGCTGAAGGAGAACCGCCTCGAGCGGCAACGGCTCCAAGACGAGGTCGATGCCGCGGCCACTGTCATCGCCGCACTCATAGCGGAGAACGCCGCACTTCGCGAACGGGCCGCCAATTGGTCCGCAGTCGTCATCCCCCTGGGCCGCACTGAGGCCACTCGAGAATGAGACTGCCTGGTCTGATGGTGGTTGGAGGCCACATTGGACGCCGGCTTCACCCCGATGCGCGACAGGACCTGGCCGCCGCCGGCGTCGGCCAGGCGGCTGAACCAGCTTCGGTCCTGTGCGCATACGCCAAATTTTGCGGCTGAATCCGTGGTCAGGAGTCAAAGATTGGGAGGCTTAGGAAGTCGCGCAGTGTGGGGTCAAGTGAGTGGATATGCCCAAGGAGGAAACGAGGGTCTTCCCCCATTCGCTTTGCGAACTGAGAGGCTGCCAGGATCCTTTTGAACAGGTACTGGACAGTCTGCGGTCCCATTTCTACGGAAATACGGTTTCCGTCACTCGCGACAGCCCCGACGGGCGAGTGAGCCGCGGCACAGGCAAGCATTGACCCGCCCCCTTCAAGGTCGGTGAGATAGTAGAGCAAATGTGGGACCCGCTCATACAGACCAAAGATAAACTGCCGAACGTCGGGATCCATATAGGGAGATCCCTCGTGTTCTTTGGCTGGGACTGTGATCGATACAGTGCCGCGGAGCATGCGGACATCCGAGGGGTGTCTCTCGATTTCTCGTAGATTTTCAGCGATTCTATTCAATGTAGCGTCAGTGCGATTCTCGCGTGAAAATTCCCAATTTCTGAAAATTATGGGAGTATTGTGACCCGCAAGGGCCGGGCGTGATTTCGGTGGCCGCAGCGGAACTGGCTCGATGTCCATCAGAATGAGCGCGCTTGTGGCAGTGAGCAGGCTCAAGACGGCCGGATCCATCAGTGGTTCTTCACCGACGCGCCGAGACCACACCCGAGGCAAATACATCCAGGCACTGCGCTGACCTACCGGCGGCGGAAAGACTATTGGTCCCACAATCAGGTCCGCAACCTGCTGACTCATTCGGTATGGATGGACCATTAGCTCGAGGGGGCTGATCTCTTCAGCCGAACCGAGATCATTAAGTCCGCGTATAATGCCTGCAAGTATGGGATGTATTCGCCCCTGAGCGAGGAGTTCAAAAGAAGACCCTAGAAGAAGGTCGGCGTATCGACTGTTTAGCAACTGCAATCCGATCTGGTGGTTTTTTTGCGCGTCTGTCCGACTTGCAGCCATGCGGAATGCACGGAGCAGAGGCCCAAAGACCAACTGCGGCTTCCGTGTCTGGAGTGACAGCGTTGCGACGTGTACAAATTGGTCGAAGGCATCCGCACCTAGAAAATCGGCCGCTACGTCGTAAGCATGGCGGTAGGCGGCGTCCGACACCTCGTTGTTGAGTATGTGCTCGTAGCTCTTCGGTCCGAGATCTGGGTAATGCTGGCGCTTCTGAACCAAGAAGGCGGCACTTTCCAGGATGTCAAGCGTGCGCACATCATCTGCACCAGGTTCCTCAAGCGTGTGCAGAATCGGAGCGAGTGATGCGGCGTAGCTGTTTCGCGCCTCGTAGACGTTGGGAAGGTTGCCATGCTCATCGAGTGCGGCCGCGACTTGTTCGAGGCACTGGAGCGACAGTTCGTATGTGTATCCCGTGGTGGCCAGCTGTAGCACGTGCATTGCTTCATGAGTCAGAGTCTCTAGCTCATCGCGTTGGCTATGTGTAAGAGCCTCGACCTCTGCCGAAACAAGACTCTTCCATTCGTCGTAGCCGATGTGCATTCTTGTGATGCCCGTTGCATAGTCGACGTCCGCGATGAGCTTGTTGGCGGGACCTTCCGGGTACAAGACGTTGGTCGGAGTAAGCATCACGCCTCTATGAGGATCAGAGTAATGGTGATCATGGTTAGGAGCACTGCCCCTACCTGGAGGGTCATCGCGGTAGCGAGAAGCTTGCCTTTGCGACCGTTGAGGATGCGCGCGTTGGCAAGTTCGGCCAGACGGGCTGCTGTCAGCTCGCGCTTGGCATCAGTTCCATCTTCAGTCCACACATCGGGGGTGAGGAAAATTGTGAGGCTCCCTGGATCAACCTGAAGATAGGGGGCTGGAAGATTGCACCTGATCCCTAGCGCCGCAGCGAGCACGAACAGTAAACCTGCTGCCGCGAGCAACCATCGCGTCACGAGTGATAGCTCAATCGCCGAAGTTTTCGCGAGAAGTCCTGTGAGTGCAAAGAGTAGGGTCACGAGTGTGCCGGATGCTGTGATAACTGCGAACCCGCGGCTTTCGAGCGATGACTTCCTGGCACGCTCTGTTTCCAGCTCGTCGGCGATGAAATCACTCGCTACGAGTCCGGCAACGTCTGGGTTATTCGCTGTCATTTCGGGAAGCCTGGGATGTGCTTTCAGCGATTTCCTGCTCTGTTTCCCTTCTTCCTGCGGAGAGCCCAGGGCGAAGCTTGATCTGATATTTTCCGGCGATGGTTACAGAATCCCTGTCGGTCCCGGAGTCTGCGGATTGGGCGGCTGGCACGGGACGCTCACGGTTCTCCACCGGATCAGGGCTTTGGGAATTCTTCACGGCGAATCACCTTCCCTACCGTCACCTCGACGAGCGAGCCGGCACCACTTTCATGGTCCATCACGGAGGTCATCCTCACCAGCGGGACAGCTCGCTCATGCCCAGGCGCAGAGGGGTGACCCATGCCGCTTCCCTGCCTTCGGTCCGAAGCACCACATCCTGTGCTTCCCGCAACTCCGTGCCCCCGCCGACGGCGGCCCCGGCCGTCCGCAGGAAACGGGCTGGCGATCGACGACGCTGTCCTGGAGCTCAGGCGAAGCCCGGGAGGGTGGGGTATTCACGTTCCAATACGGCTCAGCAGGAGCTCCAGAGCCAGCTCGACGCCCTTGAAGAGGCGCCACCGTCTACCTCATCCTCGCCGAAGACGACGCGGCCGAGGGCATGGCCTGATTCGGGCGCCGTCAGGACTTCAAGATCAACTCATTGCCCCCCTGACGGGTACCTGAGAAGCACCCTTATGAGATGGCACGAGCCGTGGGCTCGGCGGTGACTTGCGCAGGCGAGATCTGTTCGGCTACGACGATCCATTCCCAGTGGGTCTGCGCGCGGTCGGAACCGGCCCGCGCGGTTCGTTCCTCTTCAATCGCTTGCTTGAATCGGCCGTCCTTCGTGAAGTCCACGGCAGAGCTTGTCACCTGGCGAAGCGCCTGCAACCGAGAGTCGACTTGGCGAGCCGGTGCATCGTGCGAATGCAGCAGCATATCGGCGATGAGCGACGTCACCTTTTTGAATGCCTGGTATGCGCGATATCCATCATGCCCCGCCTTGCCGTGGTGAATATCCGACTTCCACCACAGGAGAGGCTCTCCCGCTTGCATGACTCTCCGGAGTGTTTGAGACGCCTCTCGTAGACACCACAGCGCCGCCAGGTAGTCGTCGCTGAGAGTGTGCTCAAGGGTGAGACGGATAAGCAGGGCCTCGAATCCCCCCTCGGCCTGAGCCGCTGCGGCCAGGAGCTCTGATCTGCGCCGGTCGTCAGGAGGTCCAAGCCGGGGTAGCCGCGCCCTCGCCCCCGCGTCAGCGGGCCGGAGATGGGCGTTCCATACCTTCCACGCGGCGAAGAAGTCACCGTAGACCCGGTATAGTTCGGCGGCCGCCGCGAGATCACGCTCTCGCCGCGCCTGCGCCACCTCGCGTTTCTCGGTGTACACCTTGGCGATCCAGAACCCAAGCGCAGCTGCGACGACTGCCACGATCACACCCGAGACCAAGTTCGCAACGACCGTGCCGCCAATGCCCACGGCAGCCCTCCGAAACTCGCCAGCCGTGTAGATGGACAGGATTCATCGAAGCCTGTGCCGTCGAGTGCCACAGTCCAACACCAGCGCCTTACATCAAGGAACGCACCCCAGTCACCCGGATGGTCGGGTGTGTACCACCCGGCAGGGCGCCGCGCGCCCTGCCGGTGACGAGGTGAAGGTCGCTAGGACGTCAGTCACGGAGAGTAGGGGCTGGGGAGGCACGCGAACACGAATGCAGACCACCCGATCACAGACTCCTACCAGTACCACCCCGCAGAAGTTGAGCCAGACCCAGCTCTCGTTGTCGAAGGCAATCGCCAACCTGTCCCATGAGACACATCGAATTCTGGAGAAGGACGGCTACCGGGCGCTGGTCTTCACCCCGTGGCCGAGGCCCGGCCCGTTGCTGTTGCAGTCCCGGCGGGGCAGTCTCATGCAGAGCCGCTTCCCTGATCTCGTGGGCGCGGCTGGTGATCTGCCCGACGGCCTGGTCCTCGATGGTGAGCTGGTCGTGTGGGTGGAGGGCCAGATGTCGTTCGAGGCGCTCCAGCGGCGGGCGGTCTCCGGGGGCCGGGCCGCTGCCCGCCTCGCTCAGGAGACGCCGGCGCACTTCATCGCTTTCGACCTCCTCCAGCTCGATGGCCAGGAGCTGCTGCACGTGCCGTACGGGGAGCGGCGTGCGCAGCTGGAGCAGCTGTTCATCGACCACGGCCTGAGTGCCCCGTGGACGCTGTGCCCCGAGACCACGGACGTGGCGACGGCGCAGGAGTGGCTGACGTCCTGGACGCAGGTGCCGGGCATCGAAGGGCTGGTGATCCGGGGGAGCGGCCAGCGGTATCTGCCGGGTGCCCGTGCGCTGTACAAGGTGCGCCGCCGCGACACCACCGAAGCCGTGGTGGGCGCGATCACCGGCTCTGTACGGCGACCACAGACGCTCGTACTGGGCCGCCTCGACGAGAAGGGTGGGCTCCGGCCGGTCGCCCGCAGCACGCTGCTGCGGCCGGACGCGGCGCGCGACCTGGCCCAGCGGCTGACGCCTGCAGGACCCGGCCACCCGTGGGAGGGCGTACGGTTCACGACCTCCTGGGGGTCGCGCACGCCGCTCGACGTCGTGCTCGTGGAGCCGGAGCTGGTCGCCGAGATCATGGTGGACACGGCGCAGGAGCGTGGCTCGTGGCGGCACCCGGTGCGCTTCGCCCGGGTTCGGCTGGACGTCGCGGTCACGGATGTCCCGCCCTTCGGTGCGGGCGCCGAGCCCGCCAGCAGTTGACCGCCCTTCCGCTGCTCCTGGCGGGGTGCGGCGTTACGGGCCGGTGAGGATGTCGTGGGTGCCGACGCGGCGCCAGATGACGTGCTGTACGCCGGGGACTATCTGTGGTCCGTAGGACCAGGTGGCGCGGCCATTCCCGTCCCAGGTGAGTTCAAAGACGCCGGGCGCGCGCCGTACACCCTTGATGCGGAGGCCGGCACGGAAGGCCCCGGTGCTTAGGTCGTCGACGAAGGCGGTGACGGCCTGGCGGAAGCGGCGGCGCTGTTCGGGGGTGAGGCGGTGGTGGCCGGCAGTGAAGCGGGGCGTGGCTTCGTAGGTCGGCACGTCGGTCCTCCGGGAAGCACGAAGTCCCCGGATTGCCGGGGCGGGGGTGTCTTTGCTCGGGTTGAAGAGAGTTGGTGACGTGGTGCACGCGGTGATGTCTTGGCCGTCGGGTGGGCGAACGGTACGTAGGTGTGCGCTCGTTGACGGTGAAGTCGTCTGCTGGCGGTTTCGGCGTGTGTGAGGCGCGTGTGATCCCGTGCCCCGCAGCATTTACATGGCCCTGGTGGTGTCCGCCGGGCGGGCGCGGCATCGTCGCCGGCGCCCGCCCGGCGGGATCGGCCGTGAAGTTCCGGTGAACTCTCCCACCGTCCGGGATCGCCCTTTTTCGCAGGTCAGAGACGGTGTCCTCTGCGGGGATGCTGAGTGTCGCGAAGGTTCAGAGGCGTAATGCGTGGCGGTACTACGTGCGTGGGGTCGCGTTCGGGGATGGCCGGTCGTTGAAGGACGCTCAGGAGATGGCTGGCCTCCCACCGGGGAGGTGGTGGGGACGGGGCCTGGCCGCGCTCGGACTCATCGAGGGCGCGGAAGTATCCGAGCGGCAGGTGGAGTTCGTCTCCGGGCAGGGCCGGCATCCAGACGCCGACCGCATCGAGCGCGACCTCCTGGACGACGGCGCCGACCTGGCCACGGCACGACTGGCCACCGTGCTCGGGCAGCCAATCGAAGAGCTGAGACCCGGTGGGCCTCGGGCCGCGGCCGCGCGCGAAGAGCCCGGCCCTCGTGGTTGCCGCCTTCCGGCACTTCGACAACCGGGACGGATTCCCCCTCCTGCACGACCACTGCCTGGTCCTCAACCGCGTGTGCAGCGCCTGGGCGACGACGGCGAGCCGGTGTGGGGCGCCCTGGACACCTTCCGCCTCTACCGGAATGTGAAGGCGGCCGGGACGCTCTACACCCTCGCGATGACGACCGAGGTGTGTGAGGAGCTGGGACTCGCGACGGTTCCCCGTGAGGTGACGCCGGGCCTGCGCCCGGTGATGGAGATAGCCGGTGTCGACTCCGAGCTCATCGACTGGTCCTCCACCCGCCGCCAGCGGATCCAGGACGTCCTGGAGGGCCGAAGTCGGGCACGGTCCAGGTGGGCGGGACGTAGTACTCGACCACCTGACGGCGCGGGGTGGCGGCGACGTCGACGACGTGGCGGGCGATCTACTGGTAGATGTGCAGCGACCCGGAAACCTGCGCGTTGACCTCCGTGAACACCACGGACTGGTTGGGCAGCACGAGGGCGTCCGCGCTCAGGTGGCCGCGGTAGCCGAAGGCCCGGTATGCCTCGGCCAGCCGGGTTCCCCCCGTCCAGCAGCGCCGCCCGCACCGGGTCGCTCACGCCGTCGAGGGGGACGACCTGGTGACTCAGGCGCTGGCCGACGTAGAGCAGGCGGCCCATCTCGGTCGGCTCGCTGCCGATGTCGGCGGCGTAGTGCTCGGAGTACACCGCGTCCGCGTCGGCCGCGAACGTCTCGATGACGACCGGCCACCGGTCTTGCCCGCTCGCCCACGACCAGCGCTGATCCCAATAGGCGGTAATGCCGTCCTCGCCGGGCTCCAGCTGGTGCAGGTGGCGGGCCCCGACGTGGTCCACCGCCAGCTCCAGATCGCGCACGAGGAGCTGGTTGCCGACCCCGGCACCGTTGTGGGCCTGCTTGACCACGACTGCCCCGCCGCCGGACGACTCCAGCAGGTCCCGAATCGCATCGACCGCCTCCGTGCGGCTCCGACAGACGCGGCCGGGCAGGATCGGCACTCCGGCGGGTGCCTGGGTGCGCAGGATGTGGTGGACAGGTCAGCTCCAATGCCGTGGCCTGACTGCAGATGCCGGTTGGAGGGGGATGGCATGCTGCCCTTCGATGCCATGGCGGCTCAGGCGTAGATCTGAGCGAGCGTGGCGGTGATGGCGACGGCCAGTGAGATCACCGCTGCGAAGGTGGCTGCGGCCCGGGTGAGGGCGGCGGGATAGGTGGCTCCGTCGAGGCGGGCGAGCTTGCCCGCGATGGCAGCGGCCAGCAGTGCTACCACGGTGATCAGGCCGGTAGTCAGAAGAACAAGGGCGGGACTGGGCACGACGACTCCTTGAAGAGGATCGGCTGTTGACGTGACCGAACGTCCCGGAATCGGTGTTCGCCGTGGTGCGGCGTACAAAGATGAACACTGGTGAACACATTGAGGGGGAGCGGAGCGCGTGAACAGCGGGCAGAAAAAGTGTGAGGCGGCGCTGTCCGAGCTGCGGACCAGGCTGGCAGATGCCCGTGCTCGTGAGAGGCTGAACCAGACGGAGCTAGCTGCTCGCGCGCGGCTTAGCCGCACGACAGTGCACCATGCCTTCAAACCCGAGGATCCGGTGCCGTCGGCGGCGACTGTTGCCGCGTTGGCCCGTGCGCTGCGTCTGCCGGAGATGGAGCTGCTGGAGCTGCGCCGGGCCGCCGCCGGGGAGGCTGCTGCGGCCGCAGGTCGCACGCCGGGCCCGGGTAAGCCGATCGGGCTGTGGGATCCGCATGATCTGGAGGTCAAACCAGCCGGAGCGGTCTTCGCGGGCCGACGCGTGCTGCCTGGCTATGTCCGGCGAGTTCACGACCAAGCGCTCACGGAGGCGGTTGGCGATGTTCTGCAGGACCGCAGCCGGCTGGTGATCCTCGTCGGCGGTTCCTCAACGGGTAAGACGCGAGCGTGTTGGGAGGCCGTGCAGCCGCTCGCCGAGCATGGGTGGATGCTGTGGCACCCCTTCGACCCCACCCGGGCTGATGCCGCGCTGGAGGATCTGGGGCGCGTGCAGCCGCACACGGTGGTGTGGCTGAACGATGCTCAGCACTACCTCGGCGACGCCCGGCTGGGCGAGCAGATTGCTGCCGCGGTGCACGCCCTGATTACCGATCCCCTGCGCGGGCCGGTCCTGGTCCTGGGAACGCTGTGGCCGGGACACGTCGCGCAGTACACCGCTCTGCCTTCCCCGAGAGGCCAGGATCGGCACAGCCGGGCGCGGGAACTCGTAGCCGGACGCACCCTGGCGGTCCGGGAAAGCTTCGACGCCGAAGCGCTGAAGATGGCTGCTTCCCTGGCCGAGGACGGTGACCGCCTGCTGGCCGATGCACTGGCCCGGCGAGGTACGGACGGCCGAGTCACACAGGAACTAGCCGGCGCGCCTGAGCTGCTGCGCCTCTACCAACAAGCAGAATCGCCGGTCAAGGCCGTGCTCGAAGCCGCTATGGACGCACGCCGCCTGGGCGTCGGACGTCACCTGCCAAAGCCTTTCCTCGCCGACGCAGCGATCGATTACCTCAGCGACGACGACCTCGGGGATCTCACCGCGGACTGGGCAGAGACTGAGCTCTTTCAGCGTGGCCACTGATCGGGTGATGGGATCGATGCCCGCAACGTACGAGGCTCCCGTGCCGTTGGGGGAGGTGTTCGAAGTCTCAACCCACAGGCACAGGAGCCGCGTTGGTTCCGTATTCTGCCGCACTCGACCTGCCTCATGCCCTGGTCGAGTGGGTCACCATGCTCATCGTCACCCGCGAGGGTGACCGCCGCTGCAAGCTTCCGCCGCACCAGCGTGCCCTGGTCGGCCTGGTGTACCTGAGCCGGCACGACACCCTCGCCCAGCTCTCCGCCGCGTTCGGCATCTCCGTCGGCACCGCCCACGCCTACACGACAGCCGTCGTCGACCTGCTCGCCGACCGCGCACCCGGCCTGCTGCGCGCCTTGCGCGAGGTGGAACCGGACTACGTCCTGCTCGACGGCACCCTGGCGGAGTGCGACCGGGTCGGTGACAGCCGGGCCGACTTCTCCCACAAACACCGACGGCACGGCGTGAACGTGCAGGTGGTGACCGACCCGGCCGGGCGGCTGCTGTGGATCTCGCCGACGCTGCCCGGCCGCGCGCACGATCTCACCGCGGCCCGCACCCACCGGATCATTCGGATCTGCGAGCGTCAGGGCGTTCCCATCCTTGCCGACCGCGCCTACATGGGAGCCGGCCCGTGGGTGACGACACCCCTGAGACGCCCGCCGGGCCGTGACCTCACGCCGACCCAGCAAAGCGTCAACCGCGCGCTGTCCGCGGCACGGGCACCGGTCGAGCGAGGCGTCGCACGCTTGAAGTCCTGGCGCATCTTCCGCCGATCCCGGTGCAGCCCGAATCGAATGTCGTCAATCTCCGCGGCCGTCCTCACTCTGGAGCGGCACCGCTGAAAGATTTCACTGCGTGGCATCCCCACATCCCCACTCCCCCGAACCCGCCGTCGTCGGCGCCCCCCGCGGTTTGTCCGCACAACGACGATGATCAACGGTGACCGTCTCCGTCTGTGGACCGGCCTCACCCAGTGACTGAGCGCTTCGGGTGGGCAGTTGAGCGTTGACCGGGCGGGTTGTGCCGTGTCCCGTGCGTGCGTCGTCCCGTTCTACTCCACCGGCTCGCGCCAGGCGGCGACGAGATCGTGGAAGCGCGAGAAACGGGCGCCAGGAACAGTCTCGCCATTGAACGTCTCGCCGTTGAGCCAGCAGAGGTCGAAGATGTCGGTCTCGGTGTCGAGTAGGCAGCACGCACCACCGGTGGTGGCGGTGAGGTCGGTGAACACCTTCCTTACGCTTGCGGACTGCACGAACATCCGGCTCATGCTTGAGGTAGCGGCTGTGAACTGCAGTGACGCGAAGTTTGGGTGCCATGCGGGGGAGAACCTGACCGTCAGGTAGATGTACCCGACCGACACTCGTCCCCGCTCGTCGACCGTGTCGGAATCGCGGAGGAAGAACTCGCGCACCGCGTCGTCGACGCCGATGACGATCGAGGTGTCCAGTTCGAGCGTGCCGCCTGCTGAACAGTCGACCGGTTCGCTCTTGAAGTTCGAGGTGAACGGCACGATCAACTGCTCTCCGCCCGGCAGGGTCACCGGAAGCTGCGGCGTGTTGCGGCCTTGGGGGGCGAGCTCGGCCAGCCGGGTCAGTGCCCTCACAACGTTCCGAGGGGGCATGAAGATCTCGTAGCTGTAGTCCAGTCCCATGCCGCCCCGTTTCCCCTGTCCTGAACAGGCATCCTTCCATGATCTGGATCGGTCGCCCAGTTGATTCACGCCCGGCAAGATTAGGATCTACAGCTGGAGCTATTGGTGGGAGCGGACGACGACAGTTGAGCTGTTCGTCGTGTATCGCGCAGCGCGGCGTTTTCGGCGAGAAGGGTCATGACGACGGTCGCGGCGGCGTCGGCCTGGTCCTGGAGCTGACGGCACTGATCGCGGCTCGTGCGGAGCTTGCTCCGGAGCTCGGTGAGTTCCGTGGCGCGCTGCTCCTCCCGGAGGCCGGCGAGGCTGGTTCCCCTCGCCCGCCTGGTCGAATCGATCGAGCGGGACCTGCGCACCCGCGTGCAGGCGAACCTGTACGCCTCCCGGACCAGCACTGAAGGCTTCGGGGTCCACTGGGACGACCACGACACCGTCGTCGTCCAGGTGGACGGCGCGAAGCGGTGGCGGATCTACGGCACCACCCGCCCGTACCCGCTGTACCGAGACATCGAGGATCCTGGCGAGGCCCCCACCGAGCCCGTCGCTGACCTGGTCCTACACCCCGGGGATGTGCTGTACGTGCCGCGCGGGATGTGGCACGCGGTCTCCGCCGACCAGGGCAGCCGCTCCCTGCACGTCACCAGTGGCCTGCAGACTCACACCGCGACCGATCTGATGGCGTGGGTGTGCGAGCAGCTGCTCGCACACGAGGACTGGCGGCGCGACCTGCCGCCGCTCGCCGCACCGGATATCCAGGCCGACGCCCTGGACGGGATACGCAAGCGCCTCGCCGAACTGCTCGACGACCCCGAGCTGATCGCCCGCTACCGGACGGCGATGGACGGCCAGGCCGCCGGCCGCATGGTGCCAAGCCTGCCGCACATCGACACCATCCCCGCCGACGGCAGCCTGCGGGTCCGGCTGACCACGGCCCGCGCCGTGCTGGAGACCGGCAAGGACACGGTGACGCTGTCCGCCGCCGGGAGCGTCTATGAGTTCGCCCCGGCCGCCGAGGCGGTGCTGCGCCCGCTGGTGGACGGCCGCACCGTGGACCTGGCCACGCTCGCCGACACGGCCAGGCTCGCGCTCGAGGATGTCGCGGGGCTGGTCCAGGAGCTCGTTGCCGGGCAGGCCACGACGGTGGGGAGACTGCTGTGACGGCGAAGCTCGCTCTGGGCACCTACCGGTGCCGGGCGAGCCCGCAGGCGGCTGCCCATGCGGCCGCCTGCGGCGTCGAGTGGATCGACACCGCCCCGAACTACGCCACCGGCCGCGCGCAGACCCTGCTCGCCCCGGCCCTGGCCGCCCACCCCACGCTGCGGGTCTCCACGAAGGCCGGCTACTTCACGGCGACCACCGGCAGGGAAGCCGTGAAGGCCGGTGCCCTCACCGAAGACCAGGCTCCGGCCGGGCACAGCTTCGCCCCGGACTACGTGCGCTGGCAGATCGCCCGCAACCGCGAGCAACGGCTTCTCACCCCCGGCGAACTCGGCCCCGGCTACAGGTCCTTTGGCGGCGACGAGACGGGAGTGGATCATTCCCCGGCCTTTCGTACGCTCAGGCCCGGATCGGCCGCTTGTATCGACGCCATGGCTTCCTTCGCCATGAACCCGCGTGTTGGCAGGCTTTCGGCGGAGCAGTACGCCACCCGCGTCCCGGGAAATCCCACGACAGGGGCGGGCGTGAACGAATGGGTGGGCTCCTTCTTCAGCCCCGCCCGGGCCGAACGGGCACTGAACAACCTGCTGCGCGATGTGGCTGCCTGCCCTGCCGGTGTCATTACCTCACCGACACCCGCGGCGACGTTCACACTGACGCGACTTGCTGCTCCCCGCTATGGCGATCAAAGCGCCGAACTCCTTTGCGGCATCGGCACCGGCAGCGGCACCGCTCCCGACCTGGTCCTCGTCGTCCGGAACGGCGCCAACCTGATGGCCCTCACCATCGACGCCCCCCACAACCGTGACACTCTGGTCTCCGCCGCTGCCAAGGCCGCAGACAAGCGATTCACCAGCTGAGCGCCTGCGACCAGGCGGACGAGGACCCCGGGGCAGCAACGGCTCCACCCCAGCCGCAAGCCTCCTCCCGCCGCCGGGCCACCACCGCCCGCGCCAGTGCGAACACGCGCTCCGGCTCCGCACTGGCCCGCACTGCCCGTCGCGCTGTTGACGCAGCCGTCGACGGTAAGGGGCTTGGAGGAGTCGTGGTGGCGGAAGCGGCAGGGGGGTGTCGTGCCGTTGTGGCAATGCCAGAATGTTGATCATGAGTGACCGTCGGACGGAAGAGTGCCAGACGCCTCAGGAGGCCCCGTCTCCTGGGGCGGTTGACGCTCCGGATCCGGCGACTGCGGCGGATTGGGGCTCCAGCGCAGGTTCTATGGACGCGCCCCGGTCGTCGGACGTGCCTGACGCGGGATCCAAGCAAGTGGAGGACGCTCCGGAGCCGACGGATGCAGAGGATGCGGACAGCGCGCCACAGAACGATGACGCCGCGGATCGGGAAGGCGAGCAGTCTGTCGCCCAAGGCCCGGGACAGAGGAGTGTGGAAGGCTCAGACTCCGGCACAGGCCCAGTAGACGTCCTGGAGTCGTCGGACGCGCGCGACGCGGGATCCGAGCAAGTGGAGGACGCTCCCGAACCGGTGGGGGCAGAGGAAGCCGACAGGGCACCGGAAGTGACCGATGCCCCGCAGCCGGAGGCTGAGCAGGCCGGTGCGGATGCCCCGGAACCCGTGAACGCGGCGGACTCGCGTTCCGAAACGGGCTCTGCCCACACGCATGACACGGGTGCCGGGTATGTAGACGAGGCTCCGGAACCGGTGGCTGAGGGGGATTGGGACGACGCGGAAGCGGCAGGGGCCGATGCTCCTGCGCACGCTTCGTCGGCACAGGAGCGGGGTGAGGCACCGCATGCCGTCGCCTCACAGGAGACGGAAGAGCCGTCCGGCACTCTGGAGTCTGGCGACGGGCCTACGAGCGACGGCTCGGGTGACGTGGCTCCCGACCCCTGGGAACCCATGTCCTCCGACGGCACACCGGATGACCGGCATTCCTCCTTCCGCGGCGAGGACTCCGCGCTGCCAGGCGCCGACGACGACCTCACGCGCACCATGCGGTCCGACTACATCGCACCGGACGATCCCAAGTCGAGAGTTCCGGCGCCTCCCAGGGAATCCGGCGACATCGTGCTGGCGACCGGCGACCACGTGTACCTCGAGCCGAACCTGACCACGATCGGGTACGACCGAATGACCGAGCTGAACCGGGAGATGACCGCCCGGACCGAGGGCCACCACGACATCGTCGTGCACGGCAACGACAAGGGTTTCTTCATGCCCGGCAGGAAGAACGCCGCCGGGGTGGACTTTCCGCCGGGTGAAGTGAGCGCGGGTCACATCGCCGAGGCGGTTCGGAACAACCCAAGCTACCAGGGTGAACCGATCAGGCTCATCTCCTGCCACACCGGTGCCCTCAAGGAGGGGGAAGTCGGCATCCCCGCCGCCCAGGCGCTGGCAAATGAGATGAAGGTCCCCGTGACAGCGCCGACGGACGAGGTGGGCATCTATCCGTCCCGTGGGAAGGGCCAGGAACCGGAGGTGCAGAATGGTGGCTATTGGCGGACCTTCCTTCCCCTTCTTCCCTGACAACTCCACTGCCGCCTCGACCGACCCAGCGAAAGGAACCGCCCCATGAAGGTCCTCGGCTTCCACGTCGAGACGTGGCCCTCGGCCCCCGGCGCCGTGGGCAGCATCCGTGATGACGTCACAGATGCGCCCTGCCCCGAGGAGAAGGAGGTTGCAGCCTATCTCCGCGGCGGGCACGTGCTCTTCGCGTCCATGGGAGTGGTAGACGACGTCCTGGGATCGGGGGAGAGCATCGTGGGTGGCGGATCCCTGCTCACCGACGGTGAATGGGTATGGCGACAAGATCTCTCGTTCTACGTGACCACTTATCACCTGGCTCTTCCGGACGAGTTCGTCGGCCGGGCCCGTGCAGCGGGCTTCCGGGTACCCGCAGTCGAGCAGGAGCGTCTCATGGGCCTGACGGACGAGGTTCAGGCGCTGCGGTCATCCAAGTAAGCGTGGCGGATGGCGATGCGGTGACGCACTGATTTCGCAAGGGGACTACGCGAGCGGCGCCGAGTCCCGGGCTGTCTGCAATACGGCCAGGCGTGCGTGGAAGAGCACGACGGGCCCTGCGAGAGCGACGAATTCCGGGGAGAGCTCACCCGCCGCGCCCGAGCGTAGGACGTCGTTTCTTATGGCTGTCAGAGCAGCATGAGAACCTCCTGGTATGAGCTACGACCTTGCTGTCTGGGAAGGCGAGAGGCCGGCGGATGACAAGACCGGCGGCCGGGTCTTCAGCGACCTGTATGACCGTTACATCGACGGCGAGGTGGAAGAGGCTCCGTCTGAGCGCATCGCGGCCTACGTGGCTGCGCTGCTTGAGCGGTGGTGCGACCTCACAGAGGACGAGGAGGACACCTCGCCCTGGTCGACCGGCCCGTTGATCGGCGAGGCCAGTGGGCCGCTGATCTACTTCGCCATGCGGTGGAGCATGGCCGAGGAGGCGTCGGCCTATGCGGCGGCCGTCGCGGAGTCCATGGGCCTGGTCTGCTTCGACGTGCAGCAGAACCGGCTCAGGCCGTGAGAAGGCTGACCAAGCGGCGGTAGCCGATGAGGGCTGCTGCTATGCCGACGAAGGCGAGGAAGTGCTCGGCCTTGCGTTCATAGCGGCGGTGGAGCCTTCGGCAGCCGGCCAACCAAGACACGGTTCTCTCGACCACCCACCGATGCCGTCCCAGCCGCTGCGAGGACTCGTCACCCTTGCGGGCAATACGATGGCGGATGCCCCGCCGGTGGAGCCATCGGCGCAGGTGGTCCTAGTCGTAGCCCTTGTCCGCCTGCAGCTTCGCTGGCCGTCGGCGCCGGAGACTGCGGCGGGAGCGGATGGGCGGGATGCAGCGCACGAGCGGCTCCAGACCCTGACTGTCGTGCACGTTCGCGCCGGAGATATCCAGGGACCCTGGGGTCGGCGTGAACTGGGACGACGCTGAGCGCCGTGAGGGATGCTGTCGACCGCGATGGTCGTTCAAGGACCGATTTCCCGGTCCAATGCTGGTGCTTCGTAGGCCAGTAGCCCGGGCCCTGGGGCTCGGCGGACATATGTCAGAACGGTCAGCGGGCCGTCGGCCGCTTCTGAGTGGAGCAACTGACGGCCCTGGGTCGGTGGCCGGGGTCAGTGCAGTGTGCTGACTTCGGTGGCCGAGAGCGTGCGCGGGTAGACGTGGACGTTGGTGACGGATCCGGGGAAGGCGAGGTACGGAGTGCCGGCTGCTGTGCTGTTGACGCAGCCGCCGACGGTGAGGGGCATGGAGGAGTCGTACTGGGGGCTGAGGTTTTTGTCCGTTCCCACTAGGGTGCCGTTCTGGTAGAGGGTCATGACTCCGCTGTTGGAGTCTCCGGCGACGGGTGCCCGGTAGGTGGCGACGAGATGGGTCCAGGTTCCGACCGTTGCGGGCCCGGACCGCCCCCGGCCTCGCCCCGGGCATCACCCCGAAGCTGTCTTCGCCCACGGCGAGCACACCCCCGCCCAGCGCGCCGGCATCTTCACGGGCTTCGCCGCCGCCGACACCGCGATCCTCGCCAACTCGAAGCTGGGCACCACCTCGACGTCCCCGCCGACTACACCGACCCCACCGGCTACCGGCTCGGCATCTTCATCACCACCATGCGCGACGCCGCGAAAGCCGGCCGCCTCGAAGTCGACTGGATCGCTGAACTCGACCCGCTGGGCATGATCTGGGACAAGCACGACGCCGCCTGGCGCGCCCGCCTGACCGCGGCCGCCGACTACCACCGCACGCACGGTCACCTCGCCGCCCCCGCCACCACCTAGCTCGCCGAACAACGCCACCTGGCCGCCAAGGGCGAACTCGACACCGCCCGCGCCGACGCCCTCACCGCCCTCGCCCCCGACTGGCGCCTCCCGCACGGTGCGGACTGGCACCGCAAGTACCACCTGCTGCGCATCCACCTTGCAGGCGGCGCCGACCCCGCTACCCTCACCCGCGACACCGGGCTCGCCGGTGTGAAGATCGGCTCCTGGCTGCGCCGCCCGCTGGCCACCTGGCCCGCCCTCACCCGCAGCCAGCAGCTGATGACCGCCCTGGGCCCCGACACCAACCCGCTCACCCGCGCCCGCCGAGCCCGCCGCACCTTCGCCGAGACCGTCCAGCTCCTGGAACTCTTCCTGCACCGCGAAGGCCGCGCCCCCGCCGCCCGCGAGACGATCCGCGTCGACGGCGACACCGTCAAGATCGGCGCATGGCTCGCCAAGACCCGCCACCGGCACCGCTCAGGCCAGCTCCCCGACGACGATGCCCGTCTGCTCGCCACACTCTTCGACGGCGACTGGACGTTCGACGACGCCGTTCCCGCCGTCCTGGCCTGAAATGCTGTGCCCGGGCAAGGGGGAGTGATCGCCAGCCCGTATGCTGCGCCAGCCCGGCGAACTGCCTGCTGAAAGGAATTCCCCACCGTGTTCTCGCAGACTCCCGTCTACGACCGCCTCGTCGCCGAGCGCGGCGACATCCCCGTCCAGGTCCGCGGGGAAGCCGACCGGATACAGCGCGACTTGGCGCAGGTCCTGCTCCTGGCACCCACCTCCCAGCAGAGCACCCCGCAGAACGTCTTCGAGCCGAAGCAGCTTTCCAGCGCCCTGTAGGCCGGCGACCGTTGCCCCCCGGAGAGCAGCGCACGAGCACGCGACCGCCCTCTCCCGCCTGGCTGCCCGATGCTGTGCGGTCAGGCAGGTCCGGCTAGCTCGGCGGGGTCCGCACGGGTGGTCGCTCGGCCGAAGTCTTCCGGCCGCCGCCGAGCCCGCCGCAGCGCGGCGTCCTGGTCGTGCTGGACGCCGGATACGACGCGCCCCGCTCGCCCACCTGCTGGGCGACCTGCCCGTCGAGGTCCTGGGCCGGCTGCGGTCGGACCGGGTGATGCGTCGGCCGACGCCCTCGCTCAAGGAGTACGCCTTGTCCTATCCCCAAGGGGAGAGAGCGCCGTAGAGAGCTGCGTGCCCGCGGCGGTGTTCCGGCGCGAGCGCCGGGTTGACCAGCGTCCGCACTGGGCCCCTCCGTGCACAGCAACGCGTCGCACAACTCGAATAATGCGTCGCCCCGCCCGGCCAGATATGCGTACAACTCCGTCCGGAAGCGTGGCACTTCCGCGAGCGCATCCCTAGGACACGTCGAGTCGTGTTCGATGCTGGCTCCTCGATCAGTTCACGGTTCGCTGATCGAGTGCAGTTGGGCGAACTCGTCAGCGAGCATGCCCATCATGACGAGATCACGGTGCTGGCCAGCAACGAAAATGTGATCACGGAGGCGGCCCTCCTCCGTAAATCCGAGCCGCCTGTGGAGTGTCAGGGACGCTTCGTTGTGGGCAAAGATCCGTGCCTGGCACCTGTGATAGCGACGTTCGGCGAACATGAAGCGCAGCAGCAGCTCGACGGCTTCAACTGCGTAGCCCTTGCGTCGGTGCTCAGCACCGATCGTCACTCCGTACTCGAAGCACCCGGCACGAGAGTCAGCAAGATGCGAGCCGACAGCACCGACTATTGTGCCCGTGTCAACGGCCTCGATTGCCAACTGGAAGCAGTCGTCATCGGGCTTGGCAGCGGCTTGCTCCCTCGCCCAAACGCGGTAGCCCTCGGCGGAGCGAGGCGGCTGTAGCAGATCTCCCAGCCCTTCCTCGTCCGCAGTGAAGCGCATGAACGCCGTCCAGTCGTCAGGCTCGATACCGCGCAGACGCACCCGTTTGCCGGCCCAGAACGATGTCATCCCCTATTTGATCACGCTGTCGCTCGGCAGTTCCAGGCTTGTGATCCCCTGAGGCAGCCTGTGGCCTGGCGCCAAAAGACTTCCGGCCCTGAAGGCCCAGGCCATGTATGCCACCCGACGTTAAACGACCAGCTGAGACGCGAGGCCCACGGCGGTTCGGCAGGCGCACGGACGGCACGGCGTAGGTCGACGTGGCTCTGGCGGGCCCGGGTCGTTGAGCATCCAGCCACAGCGCAGGCCCTGCGGTGATCTTACCGCCGTAGCAACGCGAACAAGGTCACCCTGCATCCTCACTAAATCCGAAATCTTGGGGGAAGTTCTTCAGGAACATGCGGCGCGAAGGGTTGGTCTCTTCTTCGGCCATCATCCCGAGCAGGGTGATGAACTCGCTGCGCTGATCGTTCGACAGCAGGCTCATGAGGTAGGCGACACCCTCCAAAACCTTGACAGCATCGTCCGTATCCATCTGCTCGTCTTCGCAGTTGTCGACGAACCAGAGGACATCGACCAACGCCTCCGCCAGAGCGTGGGACAGCGACGAGTACACGGGCATCGGAACGGTCTCCCACCAGGTGGCCTACACAGCGCGGCCATCCCACCACATGTCGGACCGGCAGTCCCCTGCCGGGTAGGCCGGAGCGGATCCGCTTGGCCTCCACGGCCTGTCCGGCTGCTGCTGCCGCGCACGGAACCCACGCTGCGCCGCGCCCGCCCGAGCGGCCTGGCAGCACCGTGCGCCTTGTTCGAACTGCTGCGTGACATTCCTGACGACCGGACGACTACCTATGCCCGGTGCCAGGCGGGGGCTTTGCGGAGGTAGGCGGGCAGCGCCTGGCGGACGTCCGGGTCTGCTTCCCAGTCGGGGGCGGTGAGTTGGTCGGCAGTGATGACGACGTGGTTGCCGTGGTCGGTGCGGACGTCGACCCGGAACGTTTCGCCCCGGCTGTCCCGGCCGGCCAGGTAGGCGGCCAGGACAGCACGGCCCAGCTCGACGGGGTCCGCGCCGGTGGTCGCTCGGCCGAAGTCTTTGCAGATCCACACGCCGCTGAACCGTTCGTGCATCAGGATCTCCCACCGCACGCAAGCGGGCATGTCGTCGCGCACCACAACGGCGATCATGCCCACACCAGCCGGTCTTCCGTACCGCTACCTGCGAGTGGCCAGAAAGCGCGCCTCGCCCACCCGGACGAGCGGCTGGCACCAGCTCAGCTCACGTCTCACCGGCGCGCCCCGACCGGGGGGGCAGCAAAACGGCTACCTCGCGCGGTCCTTCGGCCGGCGCACCTGGAGAAGCGGGGGAGGGGGGTGTAGGCCAACCCGATCGCTCCCGCCCGCCGTAGCCGCCGAACGTTCGAGGAGACCGTCCAACTGCTGGAGCTCTTTCTGCACCGCGAGGGCCGCGTTCCCGCCACCCGGGAGGCGGTCCGCGTCGACGGCGACACCGTCAAGCTGGGCGCCTGGCTGGCCAAGGCCCGCCCCCGGCACCGCTACGGCCAGCTCCCCCACCACCACGTGCGCCTGGTCGCCGCCCTGTTCGAGGAGGAGGCTGGGCGGGCGAGGACGCCGTGCCGGCCGTTCTGGTGTAGGCCCTGCTGTGGTCGGTAACGGCAGGCATCGCTACCTGCATCCCGCTGGCAGCAGGCGGCGATGACGGCGAACCGTGGCTCAGAGCTTGTTCAGCAGCCAACCGCAGAGGCCGAGGAAGGAGGCGACACAGAACAGCCGGAGAGCAATGGTCTGCATGCGCTCCACCGTGCGTTTGTCGGCTTCTCGCTGTGCCAGTCCCACGTCGGCCGCGCGCTTCAGTTCGTGTTCGTCCATGACTTCCCCCTGATCAACCGGCCACTGCAGAATGCCAGAATGACGGCCGCCCGCGCTGCGCTGTCCTGTGGCCACAGCGCTGTCCGTCGGTAGCGCAGAACGAGTGGCGGCCAGCAGGCGCACCTTCCTCCGGCAACTTGGCCAGTAGCCACCGAGCCCGCTGGCCTTCCGCGCTGCCCACGCTTGCTGGCGGCGGGTGACCAGCATCGACGACACGCTCTGGCTCGACCTCACCCTTGCCTCCACCCGCCAGACCCCTGCCCTGCGCGACACGGACCACATCGCCGAGAGATCCGCCCACCACCCGGACAAGCCAGCAGCCGCTCAACTCACCGCCCTGCTTGTCACCCACCCCAGAACCGACCCGTGGCGGGACGCCACCGTCCGCCAGTACGCCCGCACCCTCCTGGCTGGGGCCGTCCCCACGGGCGTCGGCAGCTGATGCGGCGGATGTTCGGCCAGGCCCGCGGCTAACGACAGGCAGTCGGTGCACTGGGAGGAGGAGGCTGCAGTTCCGGACCGGAACGGCCTGGCAGGACGTGCCCGAGCGGTACGGTTCCTGGGCCACTCTGCACACCCGCTTCGGCCGGTGGGCCAAAGACGGCACCTTCGAGCACATGCTCCGGGCCGCCCAGGCCGAGACCGACGAAGGGGCAACTCCATGACACGCTTCGACGACCTGCTTTCCAGGGCCTGTCTCGTCAAGGAACGCACCGTGCCCCGCGATGTCCTGGCGCTTCGAACGCCGAGGCCAGGCCCTGGACTTCGGCCGGCCGCCCCGGCATGACCTGCGCGAGAAAATGAACGCGATTCTCTACGTGGACCGCACCGGCTGCCAGTGGGCCTACCTCCCGCACGACTTCCCGCCCCACCAGACGGTCTACGGCTACTTCGCGAAATGGCAGACCGATGGCATCTTCGCCCAGCTCAGCGGCTTGTTAAGGGAGTTGGTGCGCCAGCAGGAAGGCAAGCGCCGCCACTCCTCGGCCCGCGTGATCGACGCCCAGGGCATCAAGTGCTCCACCTCCGTCCCCGCCAAGACTCAGGGCACCGACGCGGCCAAGAAGATCGTGGGCCGCAAGCGCAGCATCATCACCGACACCCTCGGCCTGCTGCTGGCGGTGCTGGTTACCGCTGCCAGCGTCCAGGACTCCGCCGCCGGCCGCCCCCTCCTGGAGCGGGCCGCCACCGACCACCCCACTCTGCGCAAGGTCTGGGTCGACGGCGGCTACCGCAAGCACTTCCTCGAGTATGCTGCCGCCCTCGGCGTCGACCTCGACATCCCCCCGGGACCAGGGGATCCGCCCCGATCCCGAAGCGGTGGACGGTCGAGCGGACCTACGGCTGGCTCATGCTGCACCGGCGCCTGGCGCGTGACCACGAAACCCACCCGCACCGCTCCGAAGCCATGATTCATCTCGCCATGACCGATCTGATGGCCCGCCGCCTCACCGGCGAGACCACCATCTCCTGGCGTGACCCGACATCACCGGATCAAATTCACATCCCGGGATGAAGCATCGGGAGAAAATGACCTCTAAGGCGCGACTGTATGCGTGGCCTGCAGCACTCGTGATCACATGGGCGCCGAACCGGGCCCGGCGCGCGCAACGAGCTGTACGGCTTCGGCGTGGCCGTGTCCATAGACCGTGCGTGGCGTCGGGCACGCCACTACGAGCCGGGGGTCGACCGCCCCAACCGGTGTGGGTGCAGATCTCCTCAGGGGGTCTGCATCCGCTCTCGATCTTCACTGTGTTAGAGGTATCGACGCCTCTCTGGCGGACCCCATAGGATGCGGCGCTCAATTCACCGAGATCAAGCAAAGAGGGGGGCGCGGAATGCTACTGACGTGCCGGAAGTGTCGGCAGCGCGAAGTTGCTTGGGACGGGATCAAAGGACTGTGTCCGGTCTGTCAGCAGGAGAGTGACTTGTCGAAGCCGCCTGAGCGTCGCGGGCGCAATGACAAGGCGGTGTTGCTGGTCCAGTCCAAGGTGAGTCCCGGGCGTGTTTCGATGACGGGCCCACTGCTCACGGTACTGGCTGCAGCCGCGGCGACCGTCGTCAGCGAGGCCGTGCGGTTCTCCGCCGAGCGCACGCGGGCACACCAATGGGCCTTGGCCGCCGCTAACAACGGCTATGACCGGCAGGCTTTGCACAGCGCACTCCAAACGATCAACACCACGAGCATGTTGCGCTTCTTGGTCTTCATGGCAGTTCTGTACGCCTACCAGTGGTGGGCGCGAGCCGGCCACGCGAACGCCATGTCACGCACCGACATCGGGCTGGGATGGTCCAGAGCCCTGCCAGGCGGCCGCGGAGCCGTCTGGACTTACGGCGCGTGGTTCCTGTCGGTTTTCGCTGCGGCCTACGTCTCGTTCGTGGTCAACTCCAATCTCCAAACGCCCAGCGACTACGAGACCGCGGCGAACGTCGACGCCATCTACGGCCTGGCCCGGATCTCCCTGGCCGTGCTACTGAGCGTGTTCGTGGTGCAGTTGACCCTTGGGCTGAACAGGCTGCTGGCCACGCCACAGGCGACCGACGTGGCCGACCGGCCCGTCGAGCTGCAGACCATCGACGAGGAGTAATGTCCCACGCCTGGTCACAGCGTCGGCAAGGGCGGACGGGGCCATGCCCTGGGGGATGGGCTCGGAGGTTGGCTCGGTGGTGGTCTGCTGCTGGCCGAGGGCGGCTGGACCGCCCCGGACGAGCAGCAGGAGCTGGTGGACGCCTCAGCTCAGAGCGAGGCGCTTCAGTGCGGTCGTCTAGTGCCGCATCAGCCAACGTTCGCCCTGTCGGCTACCTCTCGTGGGCGGGCGTCGGCTGTGGCCAGTTGGTCCGTGATCTCCTCGGCGGTCAAGACGAGTGCGAAGCCTTTGCGTAGGACGGCGAGTTCTGGTTCCTGCCGGGACTCGTCATCTGTGGCCGTGACATCTGCCCCGAACACGACCTTGTAGCCGCGTTCGTATGCCTGCCGGGCTGTGGTGCCACAGCAGTAGTTGGTGAGCGTTCCCGTGACAATGACCGTGTCGCGGCCGAGGTTGCGGAGCATCGTGTCGAGCGGGGTGTCGTAGAACGCCCCGTAGGAGGGCTTACGGATCAGGGCCTCGTCGGGGCGGCGACCCATCTGGTCCCACACCTCGGCCGGGCCCGGCCGACGCCAGTCGGCGTCGGCGTGCGGAAGGTAACGCAGGGCCTTCGGCCGGTCCAGTCCGAGGTGCGTGTCGTCGAAGATGGTCCAGATCACCGGGATCGAGGCGGATCGGCATCCCTCGACCAGCCGACGCAGTCTGGGTGCCATCCGGGTCGCCGCCGGCACCCAGTAAGGGCTCCAGCCGGGCCGGATGAATTCGTCCTGCATGTCGATGACCAGTAACGCCGTGCGCTCCGGCCGTATGTCGAAGGATGCCCGGCCGTGCTCGTAGGCGTCACGCGCCCGCGCGGTCACCCATTCCTCGGTATACGACATCCTCACCTCCCTACATCGATTCGAGGTACCTCGTTTCGATGTGCGAGAGTAGCAGCATGCTGGAACTCGCGATCCTGGGATTCCTGGCCGACGGGCCGCTGCACGGCTACCAACTGCGCCGTCGGATAGCGCACCTGTCCGGCCACACCCGACCAGTCAGCGACGGCAGCCTCTATCCAGCGATCAACCGCCTCGTCCACGCCGGGCTTCTGGACCGCAGAGCCGAGCCGGGCGCCTCGGCCGCCCAGCGCCACACCCTGAGCCTGACCGCCGCCGGCCGCACCGAGCTCCTGCGCCGGCTGCGGGATGCCGACGGCCTGGACATCAGCGACAGCACCCGGTACTTCACCATCCTGGCCTTCCTCTCCCAGCTCCCCGACACCGCCGACCAGCACGCGGTGCTCCGCCGGCGCCTGGAATTCCTGCAACAGCCCTCAAGCTTCTTCCACGACGGCGAGCGCCCACTGCGCGCCGAGGAAACCAGCGACCCCTACCGTCGCGGCATGCTCACCATCGCCCGCGCCACCAGCCACGCGGAACAGTCCTGGCTACGGGAAGTCCTGGGCTGACGACACCGGCAGGCCCCGCCGGTCCGCGCCCTGGACAATTCGGAGTCGAGAAGATGGACGGGTGACGGTCCTCGACATCCGCGACGCCGTACGCGGCGTGTGCGAGGCGGGGCGCCTGACGGCCGCCGCTACGGGGTGCCGTCGACGCCCGACGATGCTTGCGTTCGGCGTGCCGACCTTCCGGCGGTAGCGGCCCTGCGCGGCCTGCTCGGAGTCCACACCGAGCGCGGCGGCGATCTGCCGGAACGTCAGCAGCGGCTTGCCCGCGCGAGTGCTGGCTGTGCGGGCGGCCAGCAGCAGGGCACCCTCCAGGCCCTCCAGGTCGTCGCGGGCGACCTGGAGCAGGGCGAGCGCGGCAGCCACGTCGTCCGCACGGTCTTCGGGCACCTCAGTGATGCCCGAGGTCTCCCTCCAGCGCGGAATCGCAGGCGAACACGCGCTGAGCCTGGTGAGCGTGGACTGCGTGCAGGAGGGTGGTGATCGATGCGTGCGGAGTGCGTTCGCGGATCTGTGGGAGGTCATCCTCGCCCGGGCCCCGACCGGTAGTCAGGCCGGAGGCGGACCGGGCCGCGGCCGGTACTTGGCACCTCGGTGCAGGGTGACTGCCGAGGGCCCGCCACGGTGGTCATGGACGGAGCGCGGGCCCGGTCAGAACACGGCGGTGGTCCACAGGAGGTGCATATCCCATGCGATGTCCAGGGATTCCTTCGCTCCCTGATACCACGCACGTTGCGCGGTGTCGTCCGGCACGGTGTGAAGGGCCGCGAGCACATCGGCCGGCATCCATGCTCCACCCCAGTGACCCAGCCAGGTCCCAGGCGTCTTGGCGGGTTCCGGGGTTGGCGGTATGGCGTAGCCCTCGCTCCGGAGAATCTCCAGAGCGATATCCCGTTGATTCCTCATCAGATGCTTTGGGGAGAAGATCCCGTAGGCATCGAGACTGATTCTGCTGATTCTGTTCCCGTTCAGGTAGGCCTCCCATGCCGCCTCCGCCGTGTGCTGATCGCGCCAATCGACCACGGGGATCTCCACGGAGGGCCGCGCCGCCCACGGGCCGCCGGTACTCGCGCGCACCTCCTGCGGTGCGGATCCCACCACGACGAATGCGAGCTCGTGGCACGGGACAGGGAGCTCGATGCTCTGTCCCGTCCCCGCTGTCCCAGCTGGTCGTCATTCCCGCCGCGATCCGGACGATGTACTCGCCATCGTCAAGCCCCTCATGCGCGTCGAACAGAGCGCCCTCGCGTATCTCGGCCGGCACGCCGTCCCAGTCGAAGAACCTCCGGATCGGAGGGCCTCCCGTCGCAGAAACGATCTCGAAGTCGAAGTTGCCCGGGCTGCCCAGGCCGCGGCCGAGTGCGCAGGACGAAACCCGACAGGCAATACCGTCTTTCACCACGTACGTCTTCCGGGCCAGACCGCAGGTGATGAACTTGCGACCCTCAGACGTAGGAACTCTCACCTCCAAGCGCGTCTGCATCAGGAGCAGGCCGTCCTGAGACCACCGTCTCCACCCAGTCGGTGTGGATCCTCCCGGTGGTCATGCTCCTCTCCCTGCCGTTCGGTGCGAGTGGATTCGATGCCCGGCCGCGGGCAGGTCCCGATGCCGCCCGGCCCGGAGGTGGGCGGTCACGGCGTGCCGGACGCCGGTATCCGGGGTGAGGGACAACGCGACGGTGGCCTTTCCGCTGCTCAAGGCACATCTACGGGCTCGTAGAGCACGTCGGTTCTGAGTATTGTTTTCGTACCCTCAAGAAGCGGGGCCGAGTCGTGAAGCGTCCGATGCCAGAAGAGGAGCGCATCGCCCGGTTCGGGCCGGTGGGCACTCAATATTTCCTCAGGCTTCGCGAGCCGCGGCCAGTCAGAGAAGTCACGTTGCGCAAAGGGAAGATCGTTCTGCCTATCGGCGATGAACCGCGTTTCTCCGCCCACGGCCTCATACGACAGGTAGACGACGACCGTCAGGAGGGTGCGCCTTCCATCGGGGGCGAAATAGGGCGAATCGTAGTGCGGGACAATGAATCCGCCGTGTTCGTACGTGATGAAGCGCATACGCGGGTTGACGGCCGCCGGCCTCCAGGGCCTTCCGTCCGAATCTGTCGGATCGTCCGATCCCACTTCAAGCGATAGAAGCGTCCGCAGCCTGCGGTAGAATTCTGCCGCAAGGAATGTGGATTCGGTCGTGGCGCGGAGATGGGCGACCGGATCTCCCTCTGTATAGTTGGCGGCAATGCCGTCTCGGCCCACCGGGGCAAAGCGCTGGGCGGCCAGTTCGGTCGCGAATACCTCCACTTCGGCCGGAGTGAGGAAATGGCGAATCACCTTGGCCTTGGCCTTTGGGATCTCCGATTTGATCGGGGTCCATGAGTCATCGGCAGATATTCGGCTCAGCGTTTCTTCGGAGAGCTCAAAGGGATTTACCGGCATTTCGAACATGATCACTTCTCCGTGCTGAGGCCGTCGTCGATCCCAACGTGGCCGCGGGCCCCACAGCCCGAAACAGGGAGCGGGGACCACTGGGCGGTTATCGTCACGATGACGATATCAGGCCGGGGCGAGCCCGCAAAGCAAGCAGGACGTGCCCAACGCGGCGGAGAGGGCCGGGAGACGGGGCGGGGACCGGCTCAGGAGACTACCGAGGCGAGGTAGTCCCACGCGGCGCTGGGCTGCTCCGTACCGGAACGGCTGACGCCATCGAGGGCGTCGACCTTGCCGGGCACCGACCAGGTGCGCGTTCCCTCCGCGCGCGCCCTTCGCGCGCTAGGGTCGTAATGCCCGCAGGGGCGAGCACAGCGCCGCCTGGCACGAACTCCAGCCGGACTGTTGTCGTGTCAGCCGGCATGACACGTCAGCCCGCGCCTGCGGCCACAATGAGGCGTGCCGTTGCGCACCTGGCCGACGTCACCCCAAGGCACCTGGTTCACCTAGCACGAACGGTCCCCGCTTGAGGCCGGCCGCGGGTCACGTCGGCCGATGGCGGCCTGAAGCTGTCGGCGCCCGCGGATTTCTCGCGCGAGGTGCTCGAGGGGTACCGCATGATGGCCCCCTGACCACAACTGTCATGGGGGGACCATGAAGGCCCGCACCATCGCGACCGGACTGCTCGCAGCTGTCACCCTCTCGCTCACCGCGTGCTCCGGTTCCAGCTCAGCCGCCGACCCGGCCAAGTCGAAGACGCTGCCCGGCACAACACGGGCCACGCCCGCTCGCCTCACCGCCGAGCAGGCCGCCGCTCTGCTCGCCGAAGCCACCGGCGTCGCCACCCTGGGAAACCCGACCGACAACACCGCCTCCTGCTCCGAGAAGGCTGCCGGTAGAGAGCCTGCCCCGGCGTCCGACTGCCTGCAGCTCATAACCACCGACACGGTGTCGATCTACGAGTACCCATCACCCAGAATCGCCGCCCACCGAGTGGAGTTCATGGCCAGCAAAGACTGGCAGCAGGTCGGCCGGTTCGCCCTCGCCTGGAATACCCGCAACCAGAAACGCACCGACGCCGCCCGCCGCGCCGAACTGGTGCAAGCCCTCCAGGTAGCGACCGCCGCCCGGCCGTGACGACGCGTCGACGGCGAAACCGCCAAGATCAGTGCCTGGCTGGCCGAGGGCCGCCCAAGCACCGCTCCAGCCAGCCCCCTGAAGCGGGACGCACGCCTGGTCGCTGCCCTGTTCCACGGGGACCGGACAGCCGAGGACGCCCTTCCCGTCGACCCGGTGTAGAGGCCCGTCGCCGCGCTGGCGGCCAGCCCGCCGGGCAACTCGCCGGTTTATGCGGGGCGTCGGGGACGGCAGCCGCCGCTCCGTATTGCACTCGTACCGGCTGGACCTGTGTTGCTGTGCTGCGGCCGGGCGGAGCCGGGGGGGGGCTTGCCGAGCCTGTGAGCCAGGCCGGTTCGCAGCGGTCGATGATGGCGCGGGGCCGGCTTCCGGGTGATGCGGTGGGCTGCGCAGTGTTCCGGTAAATGCCCTGGTTTCGGGGTGCGGATCGTGTGGCTGAAACCAACTGTGCAGGTCAGGGGCGTTTGTGTGAGCAGCGTCACACTTGATTGACCGCGTGCCGTCACCAGACGTTTACTTTCCGAGACCTTTACAAGATCCATACACGGGGGGATTTCCGTGAAGCCTCAGTGGGCCGGCGTGTCGCCTGCGCGCAGAGCACGAAGAACACGCGCCTGCCTTCTGGGCGGCGCCGTGGCATCGCTTGTCCTGTCGGTACTGCCCGGACTGCCTGCCGCAGCAGCCCTTCCGATGTCCAGCGCGGCAGCAGAGACCGGGCCGCTGGGGGAGACCACCGCGTCAGCGCGTGCTCAGGCGTCGGGGGAGCCTGTGGAGGTGACGGCGGACCGCACCGAGTACTCCACGACCAGGGCGAACCCCGACGGCTCGTTCACGCTGACGCAGTCCGCCAGCCCGCAGCGGGTGAAGGAGAAGGACGGCGGCTGGGGGACGGTCGACCCCGTACTGGAGGGCCGCGAGGACGGCCGGGTAGCCCCCAAGGGCGCTGTGGTGGATCTGTCTTTCTCGGGCGGCGGCTCCGGATCGGACATGATCCAGCTGGGCAAGAACGGACGTTCTGTCACTCTCGGCTGGCCTGGAGCCCTGCCGGCACCGACCTTGAACGGTGCGACAGCGACCTATGCGAACGTCTTCGACGGCGTCGACCTGCAGCTGACAGCCACGGCTGAGAGCTACCGGGAAGTTCTCGTCGTCAAAACGCCCGAGGCAGCGCAGAACCCGGCGCTGGAGCAGGTCAAACTCACAGCGTCCGGGGACGGCTTGTCCGTGGTGCCCGGAGTCGGCGGCGGTCTGCGCGCCATCGACGAAAACGGCAACGCCGTCTTCCGCGGGCCGGCCGGCCAGATGTGGGACTCGTCCGGTGACACCAAATCAGGCCCACAGACGCAGCTGATGCGCACCGACGTTGGAGGGCCCGCGGACGGTCAGTCGCAGGACGACCCGTCGCAGCCGGGCGAAGGCGACTCCACCGCAGTCCTGCCGGTGAAGGTCGACGACGGCGCTGTGGCCGTCCAGCCGGACCTGGGTCTGCTCCGCGGCAAGGACACCGTCTACCCCGTCTACATCGACCCCTCCGTGGGCCTGGGCGTCTCGGAACGCACGAAGATCTCCTCGGACGGCGACAAGTTCTGGATGTTCGACGGCGACAAGGGCGTCGGCAAGTGCGGTACGGCCGACGGCTACTACTGCGGCGGCGGCTACGTCGACCGCATGTACTTCGAGTTCGCGCCCACCAAACTGGTCGGCAAGCAGGTACTGGATGCCACCTTCCGGGCCCATGAGACGTGGTCGTTCAACTGCGATGCCCACTGGGTGGACCTGGTCCGCACCGACAACATCTCCGAGGGCACCACGTGGCCGGGCCCCAAGCAGCTGGACCTGATGGGCGACCGCTACGTCTCCGCGGGCCGCGGCACATTGTGTAGCCCCGATCAGCCGGACTCATGGATCGAGTTCAACGACAACCCCGATGAGTCGGACGAGAACCTCACGAGCACCGTCCGCTCCTTCGCGGACGGCAAGATCAGCCGGCTGACACTCATGCTGCGTGCGAAGGACGAAAGCGACCCGCGCGCCTGGAAGCGGTTCGACGACAGCGCCGAACTGCAGGTCACCTTCGCCTACAAGCCCGGCGTACCCACCAGCGTCGGTGTCATTCCCGGCGACGGCACCACCGCCTACTGCAACAAGTCCTCCTCCGATCCGCTGGTCGTCACCCGAACGGATCCGATGGTCCAGGCCCGCGTCCAGACGCTGGTCGAGGCCCACAAGGGTGATGAGGAAGGCTCACTGCAAGCCGAGTTCGTGGTGGAGCGCGGCGATGACGCGGCCTGGCACCAAGTGTGGACCGGCCATCGGCCCGACACGGGCTGGGACCCGGACGAGACGCTGGAGAAGATGCGCACCAGCAGCCGTGCCGACGGTGGCCTGTACCGCTACAAGGCGCGCACACAGTCGCACTGGTCGTACAACGGGAAAAGCGGTGACCTCTGGTCGCCCTACAGCTCCTGGTGCTACTTCAAGGTCGACTCAAGCGCACCCAAGGCGCCCCGTATCACTGCCGGCTCTCCCTATACCGAGTGCACCGCCGACCTGTGCGACGGCAAGGGCGGCCCGGGAGTGCCCGGTTCCTTCACCTTCCAGCCCAACGCGGCCGACATCGTCAACGGGCACACCGACAACACCGCCTACGAGTGGAAGCTGCTGTCCACGCCGGCCAAGCAGGTCTCTGGTGATCTCAAGGTCCAGGTCACGGGCGTGAAACCACCGCTCGCCGGCACCCAGGTCCTGTCGGTGCGGGCCAAGGACGTGCACAACCGGTGGGGGACGCCCGCCGAGTTCGTCTTCAAGGTGGCCCCTGCCGCCGGAGCGGTCGGCCGCTGGCACTTCGACGACGCAGCCCCGGGGTCGGGAACGACCGTCGCCAAAGACACCGCGACGGAGGGCACCCGGCACGACGCCACGCTCTACACCTCCCACGCCGGCTGGTCCACGCTCGGACGCCGAGGAGAGTCCGACTACTCGCTCTACCTCAACGACAGCAGCAGCGACACCACGCGTGACGGCTACGCAGCAACCACGGCACCGGCGGTGAACACCAAGGACTCCTTCAGCGTCTCGGCCTGGGTCTACCTCACCGACGCCTCACAGAACCACGTGGTGCTGTCCGCCCCGGGCACCCTCGCCTCGTCCTTCACGCTGTACTACTCCTCGACCTACAACAAGTGGGTGTTCAACCGCAGCGCCGCCGACGTCAAGGACCCGGCATTCCTCCGGTCGATCAGCGATACCGGGCCGCCCCCGCTGAATGTGTGGACGCACCTGGCAGCCGTCTTCGACACCAAGGGTGATACCGACAAGACGAACGACACCATTCAGCTGTTCGTCAACGGGCGCCCGCAGGGCAAGCAGGTGGTGCTCAACGATCTGTCCTCCGCCTACCAGCCGTGGACGTCCTCGGCGGGCCTGCAGTTCGGCCGCGTGCTCGCAGGCGGGGTCGGAGAACAGAACTTCCGCGGCCGTATCGACGAGGTCTCCGTGTGGCAGTACGCGCTCACGCCGGAGCAGATCGCCCAGGATGCGCAGTTGACGCAGGACGGCGTGACGGCCGACGAACTCGTTGCTGACTGGGATGCCACGTCCTCCACCGGCACCCAGGTCAAGGAGCTCACCCCCTACCCCGCTGCGGCGCTGGCGCTGTCCTCCAGCGGCGCGGTGCTGGACGCGGACAACAACGTCCTCGTCCTGGATGGAACGTCGGGCTATGCCTCGGCCGCCGGTCCGGTGGTCGATGAGACCGGCTCGTTCACCGTTTCGGCTCACGTGAGACTGGATGCCGACAAACTGGCGGCCAAACCGGTCGGCTACCAGGCTCAGGTGGCAGGACAGGCGAGCGGCGGAGAGTCCTCCTGGGCGCTGTGGGTGGTGAAGCCCGCTGCCGACACCTACCAGTGGAAGTTCACCCGCACAGCCATCGGAGCGGACGGCAAGGTCACCCAGAGCGCGGAGGTGGCAGCCGCTGATCCCGCCGAGGTCAACACCGGAGTCGATGTCACGGGCGTGTTCGACGCGCAGGAGTCGTGGCAGTGGACCGACCCGGCTGATGCGTCGAAGACCGAGGACCGGCTGGGCCGGCTGCACCTGTATGTGGGCGGGACCGAGCAGCCCGGCGAGGACAACTCCGGCTTCTCCGCCGTCCAGCAGGGCACCGGCGTGCTGTCGGCGGGCAGAGGAGCGGCCGGTGGATCTACCGGCTACTACCTGCCCGGCTCGCTGGAGTCACTGCGGGTGTGGACCGGGGCGCTGGGATTCGACCAGATCCTCTCCCAGGTACTGGACACGCCGGACGCCACCTGACACGCGGTGAAGCGGCCCGTCCTCTGACGGGCCGCCCGGCACCAGACGCCTGAAGACCCACCGCATCCCCCTTCAACGGCACGCGTCCGGCGTGACACAGCCGGACGCCGCGTAGGAAGAACCGCCATGAATTCCTTTGGCATATCCAGGTCCGCAGCAGGCCGCAGGGGCAGGGACAGAACACGCTGGTCCCGTCGTATCGCTGCGACCACCGGCCTGGCTCTCCTGCCAGGCCTGCTGACTCCCCTCGCCTCCGCGGCGGACACCGACCCCCTGGGGCGCCCCCATCTGGAGGTCCCGCACGCCACCAAGGTCAGCCCCTTCACCGCCAAGGTGAACGAACAAGCAGCGGCGGAGGTCAAGAAAGCCGACGAGGCCGACCGGGCGGCGGCCGCCCGGGCCCGCCACGACCAGCAGCGCAAGACCGCCTGGCCGAAGCCCGGCAAGGCGTCACTGGTCGTACCCGGCAAGGGAACGGCCAAGGCGGCTCCCGGCTCCCTGCCGGTCACCGTCACCGCGCCGCGCAGCGGCAGACGGGCGAAGTCCGTCACCGTCGAGGTCCTCGACCAGAAGACGACCGCTGAACTGGGCGTCAAGGGAGTAGTCCTCAAACTCACCGGCCCACGGAGCGGCGGCACGGCGCGTCTGGGCGTCGACTACTCGGCCTTCGCCTCCGCCTACGGCGGTGACTGGGCAGGCCGCCTGCAGATAACACGCCTTGCGGACTGCGCCCTTAAGGACCCGGCCGCCGCGAAGTGCCACCGGCGACTGCCCATGGACACGGTGAACCACCGTGCGAAGGACAGCCTCACAGCACCGGTCACTTTCTCCTCCGGCGTCCGGCCCATGCTGCTGGCCGTCACAGCGGGCGCCCAGTCCGGCGCCGGTGACTACAAGGCGACACCGCTGTCCCCGTCCTCGACATGGGAGGCGGGCGGTTCGTCCGGCTCCTTCACCTGGTCCTACCCCCTGCGCGTGCCCCCGGCCGCAGCCGGCCCCCAGCCGGGCCTGTCCATCTCGTACGACTCCGGAGCCGTCGACGGACAGACCGCCAACTCCAACAACCAGGGCAGCCAGCTCGGCACCGGCTTCGACCTCACCTCCTCCTACATCGAGCGCAAGTACGGCTCCTGCGACGACGACGGCCAGGACGGCAAGTACGACCTGTGCTGGAAGTACGACAACGCCTCCCTCGTCCTCAACGGCAGATCCACCGAGCTCGTCAAGGACGACACCACGGGCAAGTGGCGGCTGAAGGACGACGACGCCTCAACCGTCACCCACTCCACCGGCGCCGACAACGGCGACGACGACGGTGAGTACTGGACGGTCGTCACCGGCGACGGCACCAAGTACGTCTTCGGCCTGAACAAGCTCGACGGGGCCGGCTCCGACGACCGCACCCAGTCGGTGTGGATAGTGCCCGTCTTCGGCGACGACGAAGGCGAACCCGGCTACAGCAGCGGCGACTCTTTCTCCGGCCGGCACAAGACACAGGCCTGGCGCTGGAACCTCGACTACGTCGAGGACACCCACGGCAACGCCGAGTCGTACTGGTACACCGCCGAGCACAACAACTACGACATGCTCGGAGACGACAACACCGGCACCGACTACGTCCGCGGCGGCTACCTGAAGGAGATCCGCTACGGCCAGCGCGCCGGCACCCTCTTCTCCGCCTCCCCTGCCGCCTCGGACAAGGTCGTCCTCTCCTACGACGAGCGCTGCCTGGCCTCGGGCAGCGGCTGCGACTCGCTGACCAAGGACACCCGGGACAACTGGCCGGACGTGCCGTTCGACTCCATCTGCAAAGACGGCGACAAATGCACCGGGAACGTAGGCCCCTCGTTCTTCACCCGCAAGCGGCTCACGGCAATCACCACCTACGCCTGGAACGCGGCAGCTTCCACCCCCGCCTTCGAACCGGTCGACGTCTGGTCCCTCAAGCAGCTCTACCTCGACCCCGGTGACACAGGCGACTCCACAGACCAGTCCCTCTGGCTCGACGAGATTAAGCACACCGGCAAGCGCGGCACCGACCTGTCCCTCGACCCCGTCAAGTTCAGCCATGTCATGCTGCCCAACCGGGTGGACGGCGCAGCGGACGACATCCTGCCGCTGAACAAGCCCCGCCTGAAGACCGTCACCTCCGAGACCGGTGCTCAGACGATCGTCTCCTACGAGGAGGCGGACTGCACCGCCGGCGGCAGCAAGCCGAAGCTGGACGAGAACACCAGGCGCTGCTACCCGGTGTACTGGTCACCCAACGGCGAGACGGACCCCAAGCTTGACTGGTTCCAGAAGTACCCGGTCAGCTCGGTGTCCACCTCTGATCCGCAGGGCGGCTCGGAAGCCGTCCAGCACAGCTACCAGTACACAGGCGGCGGCGCCTGGCACTACGACGAGGACCCGCTGACCCCGGCCAAGGAGCGCACCTGGTCCGTCTGGCGCGGCTACCAGCAGGTCACCCACCTCACCGGCGTCTCCACCGGCACGCAGAGCAAGGAGACCACGGTCTACCTGCGCGGCATGAACGGTGACCGGGTACTCGGCGCAGACGGCAAGACCCCCGACCCCGACAAGCGCAAGACCGTCACGGTCTCAGGCATCAAGGCCGGCGAGATCACCGACTCCGAGCAGTACGCAGGCTTCACCCGCGAATCGGTCACCTACGACGGCGACACGGAAGTCGGCGGAACCATCAACGACCCGTGGTCGAAGAAGACCGCGACCCAGCACAAGTCGTACGCCGACACCGAGGCGTACTACGTACGCACCAGCGCCACCCACACCCGCACCAACATCACCAGCAAGCTCACCCCGTACGACCGCGTGCACACCGTCAAGACGACCTACGACGACTACGGCATGGCCGAGACCGTCGAAGACGAGGGCGACGACGCGGTCAGCGGCGACGAGACGTGCACCCGCACCTGGTACGCCCGCAACGACGACAAGGGCATCAACTCCCTCGTCTCCCGCACCCGCACCGTTGCCCAGCCGTGCACGACCGCCGACTCGGCCCTCGACCTGCCGGCCGACTCCAAGCGCCCGGGTGACGTCGTCTCCGACGTCGCCACGGTCTACGACGACAGCGCCGCGACCACCTGGTCGGCGTCGCAGAAACCCACCAAGGGCGAGGCCACATGGAAGGGCCGCGCCAAGGGCTACGGCAGCGACGGCGCCCCCACCTGGCAGAAGCTGTCCGGGACGACCTACGACACCCTCGGGCGTCCGAAGACCGTCACCGACACCAACGACCTGGCGACCTCCACCACCTACGTGCCGGCCGATGCGGGACCGCTCACCTCGACGGTGACCGAAGACGCCAAGCACTTCAAAGTCAGCGCGGCGCTGGATTTCGCCACCGGCGCGACCCTGAAGGCCACCGACCCGAACAGCAAGGTCACCGAGAGCGAGTACGACAGCCTCGGCCGCATCACCAAGCTCTGGCTGCCCAACCGCTCCAAGGTGCTGGGCAAGACCCCGAACTACGTCTACGACTACCACGTCACCGGTTCAGGCATGTCCTGGGTCTCCACCGGGACCCTCAAGAACGACGGATCCGGCTACAACACCACCTACGAGTTCTACGACTCCCTGCTGCGCACGCGCCAGACCCAGTCGCCCACCCCGCAGGGCGGCCGCCTGATCTCCCTGACGCTCTACGACGCTCGAGGCCTCGCGGTCAGCCAGCAGTCCGACATCTGGGACAGCACCTCACCGCCCAGCTCCCAGGCCGCGGAGATCGACGGGGGACAGGCCCCCGTCCAGACGGACACCACGTATGACGGAGCGGCCCGGGCGACGAAGGCCGTGACCAAGGTCCACGGCGTCACCCGATGGACGACCGACACCACCTACACAGGTGACACCGTCGCCACCAGCGCCCCGGCCGGTGGCCAGGCGACCGCCGTGGTCACCGACGCGCTCGGCCGGACGACCCAGCGCCGCGAGTACGCCGGCCCCAAGCCGACCGGCACCGACTTCACGACGACCGACTTCACCTACACTCCTGCCGGCCAGCAGAAGACCATCACCGGTCCCGACCAGACGAAGTGGTCCTACACCTACGACCTCTTCGGCCGTCAGGTCACAGCGACCGACCCCGACAAGGGGAAGACCACCACCGAGTACAACAGCCTCGACCAGGTCGTCAGCACCACCCCCAACGACGACGCGTCGAAGAAGCTCATCTACGCCTACGACGACCTCGGCCGCAAGACCGACCTGTGGCAGGTGGACAAGACCGACGCGAACAAACTCGCCACCTGGGGATACGACCAGGTCGCCAAGGGCCAGCAGGACACCGCCACGCGGTACGACGGCGGCGTGACCGGAAAGGCGTACACCGAGAAGGTCACCGCCTTCGACGCGATGTACCACGCGACCGGCAACCAGCTGATCCTGCCCGACACGGAGCCCCTTGTCTCCGGCGGATATGTGCCGAAGACGCTGTCGTTCTCTACCGGCTACAACCTGGACGGCTCGATCAGCCAGTACTCCGCCCCGGCGGTAGGCGGCCTGGCCGCAGAGGGAGTCTCCTACACCTACAACGCGCTCGGAGGGCAGCTCACCGCCAAGGGAACCACGGGCTACCTGCAAGGTGCAGCCTTCTCGCCGCAGGGTGACCTGCGACAGCTCACCCTGGGCATGGACGGCGCGGCCTCGGCGAAGAAGGCCTACCTCACCTGGGACTACGAGGAAGGCACCCGCCGCCTCACCCGCTCCTACGTCACCGACGACGTGCACGGCTACATGCCGCAGGAGCTGAAGTTCACCCAGGACGACGCCGGCAACGTCACCTCCATCTTCGACGCCACCACGCAAGGAGGCACCGCCAAGGCCGACTACCAGTGCTTCGCCTACGACGGCAACCGCCGCCTGAGCGACGCCTGGACCCCGAAGACCGCGGACTGCTCGACCTCCGGCCGGGCGGTGGCCAACCTCGACGGAGCGGCCCCGTACTGGACGTCCTACACCTACACCAACGCCGGCCAGCGCAAAACGGAGACACAGCACACCCCGACGGGCGATAAAGCCACCTCGTACACCTACGACGACACCACCGACAACAAGCCGCACACACTCGACAAGACCACCGGCACCCGCGCGGCCACCTACTCCTACGACAGCACCGGCAACACCACCTCACGCCCCGGACCGACCGCCCAGCAGACCCTCGCCTGGAACACCGAGGGCGACCTGACCAAGCTCACCGAGGGCACCAAGGAGACCAGCTACCTCTACGACGCAGGCGGCGACCTGCTCATCCGCCGCGCCAAGGGAGACGGCGAAACCATCCTCTACCTGGGCGCCGGCACAGAACTCCACCTCACCACCAAGGGCACCACCAAGACCGTCTCCGGCACGCGCTCCTACACAGCCAACGGCCAGACCATCGCCGTCCGCACGGCGACATCCGGAGTGACGGGCACGAAGCTCAGCTTCCTCGCCGCCGACCACCACGGCACGTCCAGCATCGCCCTCGACGCGAACACCTACGCAGTCACCAAGCGCTACAACACGCCCTTCGGCGCCCCACGTGGCACCAAGCCGGCATCCTGGCCCGACGACAAGGCGTTCCTCGGCAAGCCGGCCGACGACACCACCGGCCTGACCGACATCGGGGCCCGCGAATACGACCCCACCATCGGCCAGTTCCTCAGCGTCGACCCCCTCCTGACCCTCGACCAGCACCAGTCCCTCAACGGCTACGCCTACGCCAACAACACACCCACGACTAGCGCCGACCCGACCGGATTGTGCGCGGAGGTGGACTGCCCGACCCGACCGGGCCCCGACTACGAGAACAACACACCCGGAACCATCCCCCACGCGCCGAGAAAGTCCGCCAACACCCAATACGAAGAGCAGCACCTGAGCTATCACGGCTCAGGAACGGCGCCCACAAGCAGCTCCGGAAACGTCAGTTCCGGCAGCGGTGCCAGCAATAACGGCAATCGCTGCGCCCACACCGGGCTTCCGCAAGACTGCAGCGCCCCGGTTATGGGGCCTGGTGACAGCAACAGCTACGTCGGCAACTACCTGTCCAGTCTTGGAGAGAATTCCGACTTCTTGTCGGGTCTTATTCAAACCGTCTTCGGAGGGGTCAGCGAAGGCGGCGGCACTGTCCTGGGCGCATCGGGGGTAGTTGAATGCGGCACCGTGGTTCTGTGCGAAGTGGGTGCTCCTTCGATCGCTGGCGGCGCCGGAGTCGTTGTCTTCGGCCAATCACAGATTAATTCGGGCTCGGACAAACTCGGCCGCGCCTTCCGCGAAGCGGATGCCGACGCAAGCAGTGGAGGCGGAAAAACGATTGATCCGGGCGCGCAGAACCCGGACGTCATCTGGAAGACAGACGACTACGACGGCTGGCAGCACGTCCTGGATAGGCATCGCATCGGTGGTAGCGAGTACAACCCAGAGACCAAGGGTGCTTTCATTGGAAAGGGTAGAAAGGTGCAGCAGTGGATTCAAGATGTCGTGAACAATAACCCTGCGAGGCCCAACGGCGAGCGTGGCGGATATGTTTACGAGGGTCGAATCAATGCTGGTCCTGACGGCGTCGGAATTCTGAGTAACTTGCAGAGCCGCGGGCTAGGTTCCAATAGGGCGTACGGCATCAGGGTAGTCCTCAATCCAGATGGTAGCCTGAGGACAGCCCACCCGATCCCATAAGCTCACCCACCTTGCCGCACTCGTCGCCCGCATTACTCATGTAGGGCGTGTGGGCGACGGGCGATGTGCCGATTCACGCGATAATCTGGAGAATAATGATAAAATTCACCTTTATTCCAGAAACGATGAAGGAGCCTACCAGTAAGGAGCTGGCCAAGCTGGCACGGGCAAGCGAGATGGATTTGCGGTATGACTACTTTCCGGTGACCGTTGGCATCTGTACGGATGTATTCGGTGAAGAAGCATTGCCCGGGACTCCGGCAATAGACTTCGCCTTCTGCCTCCTTTCTGCAGCAAAGGAAATCCAAAAAGGGAATCCCGGAAGGGTTAGCTTTACGGAGAATGACTTGCTGATTGATTTCGTGCCCGATGGTGAGAAGGTGGTGATGGAGAGATCGTGGGACCCGATGCGCGCGGCGTGTAACCTTCATGAATTTTCCGCGGCTGTATTCGGATTCTGTTATGGAATTCTGGAACTTATCACGCAACGATACCCAGATTTCCAGCAAAACCCCGCCTGCTCGAAACTGACTGCGATGTTGAACGAGTTGCCTTGAAATGCACGCTCAGTGAATTCGCCACATCCTGGGAACCGGCCGGTTCGCTGTGTCCGGTCGGTTATGCGTCGGCCTGCGGCGATGCCAGCCGCTAACGGAGGCGGTCGCTTCGCCGGTCAGCGGCCGTGTGCGGGCACGCCCGGCGCGGCTGAGGGGATGTGCAGCCATGTCCCTGGGGTGACGACACTGCGCTGCGCGGAGCGCGGCTGCGGGTGCCGCCGGCGCAGGGGTTGGCGGAGCGGGTGCGTACTGCGTGCTTTGACCGGGCGGACAACCGGTGGGCGCTGTGCCTGGACGAGGCGCAGGCCGCGTCGGTGGCCTATGCCTTCTACCTGCGCTCGATGGCGGGTTCCACGGCGGAGGCCAACCGGTTCGCCAGGCGGTACGGAGTCGTCTTTTCACCCTGTCCGGTCGGCGGGCAGTTGCGGCTGATCCGGGCGTGACCGGACCGCCCGAGGCTCCGGCAGCCCCTTCCGCTCGCCGTTCCTGGCGCACGCTGCGGTGGCCGGGGGAGAGGCCCGAAGGCCGGGCACGGTTCGGGCCCCACGTCTCCGCACGCGTCCACGGGGAGGACGGTGTCCAGTACGCGTGCCGTGCCCGACGCCTGACCGTGCAGAAAGGTCACGCCATCCCCGGCGCGCCGGCCGGCGGCAGCCAATCAGGTGTCTGTGGTGTGGCTGGGCGCGCGTGGGGCGGGCGGCGGTGCGAGCGTGGAATCAGCAGGTGCTGGATGACGCGGGATGGAGCATGGTGATGGCTCGGGCGAAAGATGAGCCGGGGAACTCATCGGCGCCCTCGCCCGCAGCGGCCGCCGCAAGAAGACCGCCGCTTGATCGGCTGTGCCTGCGCGGGGACTGCACGGCCGGGCGATGTTATGGGCTGAGTTCCTGGCGCACGTCCAGGTAGCAGCGCAGCCGGACGCCGGGCTCCCCGGGAGCCCGGGTCGTGGTGTCCGCGGTCGCGGTCGCCCATCGCCTGGCGAGCAGTTCCTGGACCGCGAACGCGGTCCGGTCGTCACAGGCCACGACCTCGACGACGGCCAGGCCCGGCTCCGCTACATGTACGTCGCTGATCGGCTTCATGCCAGGCACCACGCGCCCGCGCCGCATGCAGTTCTCCTCTCCTGGCGTGTTCACCCGACCGAGTAGAGCCGTCTCGTGGCGACGACGGAGACGGTGCCGCGCCCGCAGAGCTCCGAAGGAGGCCATGACCGAGGGTCCCGGCACCATTTCTCCACTGCGCGCAGATGCTCCCAGTCGACCTCGGGGTGGGCGGGGACGATCGCGTCGACGGATGGCGCGTCGGACCCCGAGGCGGGCGGCGGCTTGCTCGGGGCCGAGCGGGGTGTCGGCGGTGACCAGGTCTGCCAGGTCCTCGCGGCGGCAGACTTCCGCGACCTGGCCGGGGTGGTGCAGCGTCCCGTCCGGGTTTGCGCTCAGGTCGACCAGGAGGCCGCGGTCGACGAACCGCCGCACCACGAAGGCTGTGACGTTCGCCTTCTTGCCGATCACGTTTGGGGTGCCGAGCGCGTCGGCGATCCGGGCCGCTGCCGCGCCGCCGCCGAGCGGCGACATCGCGGCCCGGATGGCGTCGGCGTCCAGAGCCTCCACAGCGGCCCGGGACCACCAGGACGACGCGTCCGGGTCGGGGATGAGGCCGGTGTGCTGTGCCCACCGGAAGGCCGCTGCGGGCTCCTTCAGGCGCTTGGCGGCCTGGCCGCGTCGTACTCGGTTCGTCGCATGAGATCACCTCTCGCTCGGTCGCCGGAAGCGGCGGAATAGAACATGACAGAACATAAGAAAACGGTAAATACCCCTTGGAAGCAGTCAAGTTGGACGCGCGCCGCCCGGACTGCACCCGCGTACGCGAGGGAAAACCACCCGCCCGGGTGCTGCTCCAGGCCGGCCTTGACCGCCGCGGTGGGGCCGACCACGGGCCCGACCGTGAGGCCGACCATGCCCGGCGCGACCCTGACCACCGCCCCCGGTGAGGACGTGTCCGATGTGACACTGAATTCGAACAGGCGATCTAATGTCGGTATGGACGTGACCGACTTCCCCGACGACCTGGTGCAGACGCAAGCCGCCTGGAACGCCACCTACCAAGCACTCGCCGTACCCGCCCCCGCGACACCACCGCCCTGCGCCGCCGCCTGCTGCTCCTGTCCGTACGGCTGTGGTGGCACCCCTACTGGGAGACCGCACCCTCGGTGCCGGCGGCACGGTCCGAGCTGCGCCACCTCGCCCGCGCCCACGGAGCTGTCCGGGCCGCGTGACCGGCCGCCCCGGTCGACCAGGAGCACGAGGTTGCGCTGGGGGTTGCGCCTATCTGTTGCGCTGGGGGTTGCGCCCAGGGTTGCGCCAGGTGTTCGCGCGGCCCGAAGGACCCTCTCCGTGTCCGCGCAGGTCACCGCGCCGTTTTGCCGTGGTCGGCTTGCTGACATCTCCGTTGCGGCTGCTCTGCCCATGTCCCTTGGCTCGAGTGAAGGAGGAAGGGACGGGCGGGATGGGCGGCGCGGCCGCAGCCGGGGAGCGGGGCGCGCTCAGCCGGTTGCGCGTCGGCCGGGGCCGCCGTGCCGCTGTCATCGGCACACCGGACCTCCTCCACCACGCAACGACGAACCACTCGCCGTGCCGCTGGAAAACGTGGTGTCGAGTGACGCCCGGCGCGTCGCGTGGTCTGCCGCGCGCGGTTCGCTACTGTCCCCCTGACAGGCCAGGGACGGCCTGGAGGCGAGCGATCCGCCCGGGCGGCGTCGCAGGAGTCTTAAGGGTGGGATGCCCGGTCCCGCAAGACGCGTTTCTCGGTGTCCGTGCAGGCATTCCTCCACGGCTGCCGCCCGGGAGCAGCCGGAGCAGGAACCTCATGCCGCACACGACCGACAAGCGGATCAGCAAGGAACTCGCGCGCCTTCTGTACCTGGGACGACTCCAGACGAAGGGCACCCGCCCCACCCTGGACCCCACCGACCGCGGACAACTGGCCTTCCAGGCCCTCCTCTTCGAGGGCCTGATGAGCAACCATGAGCACCCGCACCCCCTGGAACAGCCGCGAAAGAGCGCGATGGCCAGCATCAGCGGCTACCTGAACGCCATCTGCCACCAGCCTGACCACCTGGAGATCCACACCAACACGGCCTGCCGCGTCGCCAGCCGCATCCTGCCCTTCCTCCACGAAGACCACGGCGTGTGCGGCATCCCCGGTCTCCGGCTGATCGACCTCACCTGTCGGCGGGTGCGCCTGACCCACCTCCCCACAGGGGCGCGCCTTGACCTCGTGGATGCGCAGCGCTGGCACAACATGGATACCGCCCGCATGGTCTTCCGGCAGGAGACCGGCTGGCATCAGAAGGACGGGCGTTCACCGCTGTGGCAGCACAACGGCCTCACCGACGAAGAAGCCGCACACCATGCGTGCTGGGCGTACACCGCCAGCACCCCGCTGCGCAGCGCACTCCTCATGCGCTCCATGCCACTGTGGTACCGCTTTGACCTCAGTCCTGCCTGGGCCACTGGCCACACCACGCGCCCGGACCGGCTCATCTTGGACGCCCGCTCCGACACTGAACACGATCAGGTCGTCGAGCTGCTGACCCGTTCCGCGGCCCGCATCCCAGGAGCCGTCTACCGCGAGAAAACGCCCTGTTCCGGGACCCTTCACCTAGGCTCTGGCAGCGCGCAGCTGATCAGCAGCGACTAGGACGCCGTGGTGCGCTTCTTCTTCGCCTTCGGCTTGGTCGGTGGCGGTGGTTCTTCTCCGGTGGCGCCGTTGTTCATCCGGGCACTGGCTTCCAGGACCTGGTCGATGATGCGGCGGCGCATCTCGCTCTCGGGATCCTCGCCCAGGTCTTGGGCCAGGCGCTCCGCAGTCAGGTAGTAGCCGGTCAGGACCGGCTGCTCGAAGTAGCGGTTGAGCTGGCTCAGGGTCTGCCCGTACATCTGCAGGTAGGTGCGGTTGAGGAAGGCGGAGAGCGCCGCAGCGACGCCCGCGATGGCGGCGACGAAGACCTTGGTCTGCCCGTTGGCGAAGTACAGGCCGGCGGCGAAGCAGCCCACGATCACCAGCAGACCCAACGCCATCGCCCGCTGCGAGGACCGGAAGGACCGGTCAGCTTGGTCGGTGGCGATCCGGTGGTATTCGTCGATCTGGGACTGGTTGAGCTCCAGGAGCGTGGCCAGGGGCGTGACGGTCTTGAGGTCCGCGAGCTTCTGCGCATCGATCTCCTTCTGCCGCTCGGCTGCCTCTTCAGCCGCCTGTAACTGGAGGCCCTCTCGACGGATCTGTTTGACCAGCAGGTAGATCGCTATGCCCGCCACTGCGGTCACCGTGACGCCTATCAGGATCCACAACCACAGCGGCACCGCGCCCTCACCTCCTTTGCCGCCCATGGCCAGCAGCACCAAACACGCGACGATCAGAAACGAGAGGGTGGACGGTTGGGAGCCTGGCCGGTAGTGGCCGCGGGTTGGGCGTGCGTTCGACAAGGAACCCCCTGGACGTCTCCGTACGGCGTCACAGCCGTGCAGTGATCAGTTCAACCGGGTGAGTGTGGCAGTCCGCCATCTCCCCGCCCAGAAACTGACCAGCCAACTAAGGGCGCACGGGCAGTAAGCAGTAGGCCGGCATCGACCGCCAGAAGCTCAAGGAACGGCTTGTCCTGCTTCACCACGCCGCCTGCCTTGCTCGGCTGATCGGGTGATGCCCGCTACTGGCTTCGATGCGAGGACCCGGCGCGCGGCGTTGACCGGGTGACAGCGAGAAGGAGAGCGGACATGGCAGCGAGCAGACGGCGGGAACCGAAGCGGTTCTCCTACGACGACATCCGGGACGCGATGGTGGAGATCCTGGAGAAGGAGCACGGCATCACCACCAGCCGCTACCACGACCGGCCGTTCCGACCGGCCTGCCACCTGATTCACCAGGACCATCCCATGGAGCGACGTAAGCCGCGAGGCAAGCTGCCCAAGTGCCACCCTAACTTCGGCAAGTCCGAGCGTGACTTCGAAGGCGAGTGGGACGAATGCTCCCTGACCCCGGACCTGCCCTCGTTCGGCGGGAAGCTGAAGGTGGACCACGAGGACACCTGGTGGGCGGGCGACCGTATGGCGGCCTACGTCTGGTACCCCTACGACGTCCCGCTGCGCGCACTCGGCAAGGCCGACGCCCGGGCCGCCCGCCACGGCCTGAGCCTGACCCTGCACACAGGTTGGGGTGCCCACTACTACGGCAACACCCCGGCCGTCGTCCTCGCCGCGGACTGGTTCAAGGTCCCGTGCCACCCGCGCACGGAAGACCTCATCCGGGCCGCTCGCCAACTGCCCCACCGCTGCGAGTGGTAGCCGACGTACGCATCGCGCTGATCCGGTTAGCGGGAGTTGGGCGGCCTTCACGTTGTGCTCCGCGGCTTCACGGTAAGCGAGTCGGGATGATATGACTACGTTGCGTGATCTTGCGTGACGGATCAGTGCTGGGGGGCGGTGAAGTGTGGCTGGGGAGCTGGAGCCAGGCAGGGATGGCGCGAGGCCAGTCTTCGAGAACATTCCGGAGCCTGCCTCGCCTCCGGTGGTGGTCACCGCTCCGCAGGGCGCTCCTACTTTCACCCCGCAACAACTCCTGGCCCACGTCTACAAGGCCGACGACTGGGAGGACTTCACCGTCGAATGGGTCCGGGCATTCGGCCTGTGGAACGGGCGACCCTACCTTCGAGTGAAGAGAATGGGTGGGGCAGGCGACCGAGGAGCGGACGTCGCGGCCTGCCTGACTCCGCAGGGCACCGCCGGGGAGTGGCACTGCTACCAGTGCAAGCACTACAGCAAGGCGCTGACGCAGAGCGATGCATGGCCCGAGATGGTCAAGATCTTCACGGCGAAGGTGCTGGGCGAGTACGAGCTGCCCACCCGGTACGTCTTCGTGGCACCGAAGATCGGCCAGACCCTGGATCGGCTCCTCCTCCACCCCCCGAAACTGAAGAAGGATTTCCTCGAAGCCTGGGACAAGGCGGACTCCAAACTCGGGACGGACCTTGACCCGGCCGTACGTCAGGCTGTCGGGGACCTCGCTCGGCAGACAGAATTCTCGATGTTCGAGGCCGCGGACATCGACAACATCCTGGAGCTGCACGCCACGACCCCACACCACGTACGGCGTTTCCCAGAGCAGCTCAAGCCGCGTCCGGAGGCCGATCCGGCGCCCGCAGAGCAGAGGGCTGACGAGGCCGTATACGTGCAAAAGCTCCTGGACGTCTACAACGAGAAGTACGGCCTCAGCCTGGAGACCCTTGCCCAGGCTCGCGAGCACGAGCGGATCAACCGGCACCTGGCCCGACAACGAGAGGCGTTCTTCCACGCAGACGCGTTGCGGCTCTTCGCCCGCGAGAGCGTCCCCGAGGCCACCTACAAGAAGATCGAGACGAACCTGTACAACGCTGTGGTCGACATCGAGGACCGCGACTACAACTGCGGACACGATCGCCTTGACGCCGTAATAGACGCCGCTGCAGCCCATCAGCCCAATCCGCACAACATCCTCGCCGCTGTCGTGGAAGTCATCGACCTCAAAGGTCTCTGCCACCATCTGGCGAACGACAACAAGCTGACCTGGTGCAAAGAGGAGTCCGCGTGAATCCTCTCAACAGCCCCCTCGAAGTCGGCGTCCGCGCCCTGGTTCTGCTGTCGGAGACTTTCCCCCGCCGCCTGGACGTCGCCCAGCTCGTCTACCTCGACCACGCGATGCTCCACAGCGGCGACCTCGACGACGGCCCGTCCAGCCTCCACCCCGACCTGCCTATCGGCCCCGGCGAACTAGGCATGCGCCGACGCCTCATCGAACAGGGACTGGTTGTGCTGATGCGTGCCGGCCTCGCCGACTTGGCCGCCACCGACGACGGCTTCCTCTACGGGGCTACAGAGGAGGCAGCCAGCTTCCTCAACGTCTTGGAAGCCCCCTACGTCGGGCTGCTCACGGAACGGGCCTCCTGGCTAGTCAGCACCTACATGCACGAAGAAACGGACGTCCGCGACGGCATGAAGCAGATCACCCAGCGCTGGTTCGACCGCCTCACCGCTGACACGCCGCACCCAGCCGAAGGGGACGTCCTGTGAACAGGCTGACGCTGGTACACCTGACATTCCTCGGAGTGGGCAAGTCTCCCGCGACCGTTGAGTTCAGCCCGGGCCTGACGGTCATCTATGGCGCTTCCGAGCGTGGCAAGTCCTATGTCGAGAAGTCCGTGGACTACATGCTCGGTGCCAGCGAGCTCAAGCCCATCCCGGAGGACGAGGGCTACAGCCGCATCCTGCTCGGGCTGCAGGCAGACGACGGCAAGGTCCTGACCCTCTCCCGTGGGCTCGCGGACAGCACCATCGACGTGTTCAACAGTGATCTGCGCCAGCTCACTACGGCGCCAGCCGACGCCACGCTCAGCTTCAAGCACAGTCCGACCTCCCAGCGGAACATCTCCCGATACCTCCTCAAGGTGCTGGGGATCGACGGACTGAAGATCCTGCGGAACTCACGCGGCGAAGTACGGCTGCTCAACTTCCGGGACCTGGCTCGGCTGTCAGTCATCAACGACTCGCGTATGGGCGGCGAGCGGTCGCCGGTCCTCACCACAGGGCTGCCGCAGAACGAGACCGGCGAGAAGTCAATCCTCAAGCTCCTCCTCACCGGGCGGGACGAACCAGTCGGCCCGACCGCGCCCGGCACTGTGGAGAAGAAGGTCGGCAAGGGCCAGGTCGAGATCCTGGACCGCCTCATCGACGACAACCGCGCAAAGCTCACCATCGCTGCGAATCAGTCCGAACTACGCGAGCAACTGGCCCGCCTGCAAGCCTCACTGGACAACGCCACTTCCCGATCCGGTCAGCTCATCGCTTCCCGCTCTGCGCTCGTACAGCGTCGCCGAGCCCTGGAAGCCAGCGAGAGCGCCAATCAGCAGCGCGTCAGCGAAGTGCGTCAACTCCTAGCCCGGTTCTCACTGCTACGGGAGCAGTACGAGTCAGACCTCGAACGCCTGCGCATGGTCGGTGAAGCAGGAAATCTCCTGGGCTACTTTCAGACCGGCACCTGCGTCTTTTGCGGTGCAGAACCAGAGCATCAGCACCCTGGGCATCACCTCGCTGAGACAACGCAACTGGCAGCAGCTGTTGCCGCCGAGACCCGAAAGACGACCGAGCTGCACCGCGACCTGCTCAGCACGATCGAAGACCTTGAGGCTCAAACGGCAGATTTGAACGCGGAGAGCGCCCGCCACGAGGACCAGCTCACAGGCATCGACAGTGAACTGCGTGCACTTGAGGAGCAGCTCGAACCGCTCACGACAGACACCAGCGAGGTCCTCGCAGCTCGTTCACGCCTGGAGCAGGAGCTGGCCATCCATGCCCAGATCGAGCAGCTCGAAGAGATGAAGGCATCACTGCCGAACGCCCTGCCCGCCCCGCCGCCAGCCAGGCCAGACGGCATTCCCGCTGCCGACGTCTCAGACTTCGAGCAGGCGATTCATCAAACGCTTCAGGCCTGGCACGTCCCCGGGGAGAACCGGGTCACCTACAACCCGACCAGTGCAGAGATCGCAGTCGATGGGCGCCCCCGGGGGAGCCGAGGCCAGGGCATGCGGTCCATCATCCACGCGGCTTTCGCCGTATCACTGGCACGCCGCAACAAAGCTCGCGGATTCATCCACCCCGGATTCGTGATGCTCGACTCGCCTGTCGTCACTTACCGACAGGCCGAAAACCGGGAAGCCGATCCCGAGCTGATGACCTATGACGTAGTCGAGCACTTCTACCGAGACCTGCTCGACGATCCCCCGGGGCAGGTCATCATCATCGAGAACGGCACTCCACCCGCTGCCATCACTGAACGTGCCAGGATCTACGCCTTCAACGTCGATGGTTCAGAGCGTCTCGGCTTCTTCCCGCCACGAGATCAGACACCTACGGACTGAACACCAGTTTTGGGGTGCGTCCGACCACTGTCTGTGGTGGCCGGCCACACCCCCAACGAGCGCTACGCCCACTCCACGCCCAGTTCCCGCAGCGCCTCCAGTTGCTCCTGGGTGAGCTTGTCCCGCCTCGCGCGAATGTTCGATGTCCATACGCCCAGTTTCACGACCACCGGGTCCGTCTCGCCGTCGACCGCGATCTCCTCAGCGTGGCCGCGCGGTACAGGTCGCGCGCCCTCCCGCTCCACCCACTGCGCGAGCGCCGCCAGACCCCGCTGGAACGCCTGCTGCGCCTTGCTCGGGCCCTTCGTCGCACCCTTGGCGGCCGGGGCGGGAGACGGCGCCTCAGCGGGCGTGACGCCCAGCTGGGTCAGCCGCTCCTGTTGTTCGGGCAGGAGCCGCGCCCAGATGGCTGGCTGCTTCTGCTGCTGGAGCCACTTGCCGATGTCGTCGCCGTCCATCAGCACGCCGGGTGCGATGTCGGGCAGTTGGCCGTCGGCGTCGACCAGGTCCGCCAGGACGCGGTAGTGCCGCTGCCAGTCCAGCGGCCACGGGCAGTCCCAGTCCGGGTCGATCTCCGTCAGCTGCGCCGCGCGCACGGCGGCCCGCTCCGGGTCCTTGCCCAGGCCGTTCTTCGCGCCCTTCCGTCGGAGGTTGGCCATGTGCTGCCCGATGGGCACCATCGCTTCGCCCTCGCCCCACACCGCGTCCTGACGCGGCGCGAGGTGCCCGGTCGCCCGCCGGTAGGACCGGAGCGCGGCGAGCTTGGCCTCCCACGCCTCTTCGCCGGGCTCCCAGACCATCCCGGCTTCGGGCGCGTCGAGCAGTTCCTTGCGGTGCGGATCGAGTTCGCCGGCGCGCAGCGTCTTGCGCTGCTGGTGCACCCACCTCCCCAGCGGGAAGTCCTTGGTGACGCCGACCTCGACCTCGGTGTCGTACGGGACGGCGTACAGGCCGGTGATCTGGTTCTCCCGGCGCCAGCGCAGCAGCGCCTCGTAGCCCTCCAGCCACACCAGCGACTCCGGCCGGTAGACCCGCGTGCGCAGGAACGCCGCGATCGTGGCGGCATCGCGCGGGCTGGAGAAGTGCAGCAGTGCGGACTCGGCAGCGCCGTCGGTGTCGCCCTGGTCGTCGCCCTCCCCTTCGCCGCTGGCCCCGACGATCCGCCCCTCTTCGTTGCGGCGGACGTGGACCTTGCGCTGGCCGTGGGTGAGGGCGTGGGAGGCGAGCTGTTCGACGAGGCGTTCCGAGTGCGAGCGCAGGCCTTGGAGGACGGCTACGAGGGGGCGGAAGCTGGCGGAGGCGACCATGTCCTGCGGGCCCTCGCCGGGCTGGAGGAAGACGGGCACGATGATCCTGGCCACCTTCGTGCTGCCGTCCTTGTTCAGGCGGAGCGCGCGGCCGATGTTCTGGACGATTTCGACCTGGGAGCCGCGGGTGTCGGCGAAGCAGATGGCCTCCACGCCGCGCTCGCCGGTGATGTCCACGCCTTCCCCGAGGACGCGCACCGAGGCGAGGAACGCCCGGTGTACGCGCCGGTTGTTCGCGTCGATGCCGTTCGCGAACTGCCGGAGCACTTCGCGCCGCTCGGAGACGAGGTGGTCGCCGCACAGCCATGCCGACCACACGCGGTCCGGGGGTACGTGGCGGCCGGCCTCCAGCTCGTAGAACTCCGCGTCGATCGACGACTTCGGCAGCTCCTCCGCGGCCGCCAGGTCCGCGTCGGAGACGTCGTTGACGTACAGCTCGGCAGCGGTCTCCGGCAGTTTCTCCGCGAACACGGCAGCCTCCTCCACCCGCTGGTGGAACGTCATCACCGTGCGCAGGTTCCACTTTGCCGCGTGCTCCAGCAGCGCCGCCTGCAACAGCGCCATGCGCCGGCCCCGCAGTGCCTCGTCCGACTCCCCATAGACCGGGGAGGGGTCGCGGATCTCCAAGACGTCGATCTCGAACCCGGCGAGGATTCCCCGTTCGATCGCCTCCGACAGGCCGAGCTCGGCGATCCACGAGCCGTACGTGCCGTCCGGGTCGTTGGCCATCGACGCGATCTCCAGCTCCTGGCCGTCCGCGGTCCTACGGTGCTGGGGAGCTGCCAGGATGCGCGGGGTGGCGGTGAGGTAGAGCCGGAAGTTGGCGGGGATCCGCTGGTTGTCGTGGATCGCGGCCCACGGCCGACCAAGATCACCGGCAGTTGAGTGGGCCTCGTCCACGATGGCGAGGTCGAAGGCGGCCATGCGCTGGCCGTAGAGCCGCTCTCCGCCCGCCAGAGCGGCCTCCAGTGGCCCTCGAACTTTCCGCTGACCCTCGGCTGCGTCGATGTCCTCGCGGTCCACGAGAGAGGCATACGTGGCGAACACGACCACCGGCCCGGCCCCGGCCCACAGGGCGAGCTGGATGGGGTTGGTGGTGGTGCGCACCCCCAGCTCGTTGAGGACCGGGTCGTTCTCCAGCGAGCACACCGCGACCATGGGGGCCCGGTGGCCCACCAGGCGCCACGCCTGGGCGGTCTGCACGAGCAGGTCCAGGGTCGGCACAGTCACGAGGATCCGCCCGTCCCGGAAGCACTCCAGCGCGCACGCGGCGGCCGTGATCGTCTTGCCCGACCCGGTCGCGGACACGATCGTGCCCCGCGCACCCTCCGGTGGCACAGATGACCTTGCAGGAAACCCCACCCACTTACGGAAAGCCGCCTTCTGGTCAACCTGGTGTTCCTTGAGCTGAATACCCGGCATTTAGCAATCCTCCCGTAACCCGTTTACTGACCGCTTCGGGAAATCACCGGGACGGCGTGAAAGGCGGGACTGACACCGTACCGTCCTCGCCCACCACGACCCGCTCCGCGAGCTGCGCCAGGACCGGGGCAGGCATGAGCCCGGCCCGATCGGCCACCGCCCGGATCAGCCGGCTGGGCACGGCAGACAGCCACAGCTCCGCCCGCAGCTCATCCGCCTCCTCCCGCCGCCGCGCCTCGAAGCCGGCCCGCGCTGCGAGAGCACCCTCACGCCACTCTTCGCGCTCCTGAGCCCACGTGTAGCCCTCGGCGTCCCGCTCCGGCTCATGCGCGCCCCAACCGGCACGGGCCATCAAGTCCCTGACTGTGATTTGTCGGGTTGGTGTCGGTGGTGGTGAGAGTCGGTCGCGTTGGTCCAGGGGTGGGTGTTACGGGGCTGGCCAGTGGGTGCTCGTGGGTGGGTGGGCCGCTCTGCCGCTCCTCCTGGTCCTCGCTGCTGCCGCCGCTCCCGTCGCCGCCCACGACGATTGGCTCGATGTGCTTCCTCGGTACCCGTAGGTGTCCTTCGGGTTCGTAGAACTGCTTGGCGGCCTCGTAGTTCAGCGCCCATTTGTCGGCCTGTGTCCGGCGCGGCTTGGGCTTCTCGTCCTCGGCTGCGGGCTCGATTCCGAGGACGTGGTCGCACATCCACTGCTGGACGCCTGTGAGGTTGTCCCAGCTGAGCCGGACCGAGCGCACCCATCGGCCGAGGTTCCTCGTCATGCTCGCTGCGGGTCTGTACGCCTCTGACATGGCTCGGGGCCTGCTGCTGGGCGAGCTGCTCCACCACCCGGGCGTCGTGTGTCCTGAGCGCCTCGAGCAGTTTCGCCAGCCCGCCCTACGCCCGGGAGGCGAGCATGTTGTCCACCGTCTCGCCCGGCCCGAGCAGGACCGGCACCACGAGGGATGCGACCTTGCCCTCGCCGGGCTGCATGCGCAGCGCGCGGCCGACAGCCTGGACGAGGGCGGGTATGGAACCGCGCACGTCGGCCCAGTAGACGGAGTAGGGCGCAAGTACAGTGTGCTGCACGCTGGCGCCGAACTGATCGGTGGCGGGTAGTAAGGCGATGGCGGTCCCCCTCAACGTGCCTGAGGGGGACCGCCCTACTTGTGCATAAGGCCAGGTCAGCCGCGCATATCAGGGTGGATCTTACCCGTGCTCACGCTGCTGATGAAGGCAGTCCAGGAGCTGCGCGGGAAGACCAGCGCCGGCCCCTGTTTGTCCTTGGAGTCACGGACTCCAATCTCGCTGACGAGGTAGGCGGCCTCGACGCAGTTGCCGGTGCCGTCGCTGCTGTACGAGGACTTGAACCATGCCTCTTCCGGGGCGATGTCGGTGGATGCCTTGGGCAGTCGGTGTGTGTTGATGGCTCCGCTACTTTCCGGTGAGTGCTTCCAGGAATTCGATGGTCTCCTCCAGGCCGAGGGCGGCCCCGACCATCGCGTTGAATCGGCGGGTGAACCGGTCGACTTCACGGGGCTTGTCCGACGTGGACACAGCCCCCCATGCATTGTCAGTCTGGACCCGAGACGGAAGTTCGCCGAGGTCCAGGATGGCGAAGTCGTTGGTGGCTCGGTAGCCGCGTTTGAAGGGCAGCACCTGGACCTGGACGTGGTCCTTCCGTGCCAGCTTGGCGATTTCGCTGTACTGCTCGCGCATCGTGTCCTCGTCCCCGACAGGGATGCGAAGGGCGGCCTCGCCGAGGATGACGCGAAGACGGACGTCCTCACGATCGAGAACCCTGCGCTTGCGCTCCATCCGAAGATCCACGTTGCGCTGTATGAACTCGCTGGTGGTGTCTTCGACGGGACGCTGGACCTCGAACAGGGCCCGCGCGTAGTTCTCCGTCTGCAAGAGGCCGTACACGACGGTCGGGTGGTAGGCCAGGATCTCCGTGGCCTCCGCTTCCAAGCCGACGTAGTGCGGCATCCCAGCCGGCATGAACGCGCGGTACTGGGTGAGCCAGTCGTCGCTCGGTGCCTCGCGATTCAGCTCGACCAGTTGCTCGATCAGTTCTTCATCTTCGACGGCGTACCGCTTCAACAGCGTGCGGAGGTCCCCCACGTTGCGCCGGAAGTTCAGCTCGCCGTTCTCGATCCGAGCGAGGGATGCCTCGGACAGTGCTCGAAGACCCCGAACAGCAGCCTTGCGGGTCATGCCCCGTGCCCTGCCGTCCTCGATCGGCGGGCAGTTTTCGCGCAGCTGTCTGAGTTGGATGCCGAGCTCCAAGCGCCGCCCGGTTGCCCCTCGCCTTGCCGCCACCTGTGCACCACCCCCATGCGTCTGCGCTGGTTGAGTAGAACCCTGCGCAGAGTGTGGCATCCGCTGCGCGCTCACCGCAGCCCCCTGTGCAGGTTCCGGCATAGTCCATTTACGGCTCCGCTGAATTTTCAGCGGCGATCCAGTTGCTTCTCAATGCGTACTACCGCCACCGTAGTTGAGCCAACGCAAGCCGTGACAGGCAAGCGGATGAATCTCGCACCCCGTGCGCCCTCCGCTCCTGCCACGTCCCCCGCACCGGACGGCTCGGAGGTCGCGGAATGACACCTGTGTTCCAGGCGCAGCACGACGGCATCCGGGCGGCCCTCGAAGTGTCCATCGAGCGCCATCCGGGCCAAGACTCCCTCACCGGAGACCTCTCGGAGGCAGACGCCGCTTGGCCGAAGCGCCTTCGCCGCATCGTCCGCGCGAGCCTGACCTACTGGCGTCGGCCGGACCTGATCGAGACCGCGGAGCTGCTGCTTTCAGAGTTGGCGACCAATGCCCTCCGACATGGCCACGGTCATGACATCACGGTCCGTGTCTTCTTCCACGATGGCTGCTGCGTGATCGAGGTGAACGACGGCTCATCCGCCCGTCCAGCACTGCGCCGCGCCAGCCCGACCGACGAAGGAGGCCGCGGCCTCTTTCTTGTTGACGCCTTGGCCGAGTCCTGGGGTGTCAGTGACGACGGCGCAACCACCTGGTGCACCCTCCCCCTGAACAAAGGATCCGAAGAGATGCAACCCGTCGCGGTGACCGCTCCGGTCCTGCGCGAGATCCCGCTGGATCTCCCTGCTGATCCCAGCGCCACGGGCTTAGCCCGCATTCAGGCCCGGACCCTGCTCACCGTGCTGAGCTGGCCCGGCAACCAGCACCTCGCGATCGACGTCCTGCACGTCCTCCTCGACAACGCGGTGCGGCACGCTCTCCCCGTCGCCAAGACCGTGCAGACCTTCGGGGTACGCCTCAGCGTCACTGAGGCACACGAACTGCTCGTCGACGTCACGGACCCCGTCCCCGCGTTCCCCAACTTCGACGAGGCCGTTGCCGGCGAAGTAGGCCGCGGCCTGTGGGAAGCCGTGCGCCAGGGTGCCGAACTCTCCTGGTTCGTGGTCGGTTCCGACTACGGCGCCAAGACCGTGCGCGCTGTCCTGCGCCCCGGGCGGGTGGACCTGTGACTGCCCCGGCTGCCGCGCCGACGACCGGCGCCAAAGTGATGCAGCAGTTGGTCGAGTCCGCGGGTGCGGCCCATCAGCCGGCCGCCGACATGGCCGACCTCGCCGAGGTGATCCGCACCCTCATCGCGGTCGAGGCCCGCCGCGACACCCGCGTACGGCTGGGCGGCAACCTCTTCGACGTCGTCATCACCAGCTCTGGCCTCCAGGCGCGCGGAGCCGTCGCCCTCATGGACGAGATCCAGGGCGGATGCGGCCCCGTGATCGAGGACCCCGAGAGCGGCTGGTTCTACTGGCTCGTCCCGCCCGGGTCCGCAGCCCAATGGCGGCACCACTCTCACGCCGTATGTCTCGGAGCTCCCCACACGATCACGCTGCCCTCCCTGAACCGGACCGTGCCCCCAGGCCCCTACTGGTTCCGGCCGTCGGCAAGTGACCGGCTCGTACCGACGCAACCGCTTCGTGAGGCCCTGGCCCAGCTTCGGCCGGAGCCGACACCGCACGCCGCGCTCGCGGCCCAGCTTGGAATCACTCCCTGAGACGCCGTGCTCGCCGGCGCCTGCCCCCTGGGCGTCGGCGAGCACGGGCCACGGCCTGCTGCCGGGCTGGATACGAGTCCGGCAGCAGGTGACCCCTCGGAAAGAGCCACCACATGGCAAAGCTGCTCCTTGGCGCCCTTGCCCTCGTAGGCGTCGCTCTTATTGCACTCCGGCTGCGGCCGGCGCCCACGCCCTGCCCGATAGAGCGTTTGCAGGCGGAGGACAACCGGCGCTTCGTCGAGCTGTGCAGGAGGACGCCATGAGACTCCGGCCTGTCCCGCTCGAGGAGAATGACGAGCCACGCTGGCGGTGGTCAGGCCCGGAACCCCGATTCCTCCCGACGGCCGACGCCAGACTCAGCGCCTTGCGTCGCAGCGTCTACGAGGACGCCCTCGCCGCCATCCGTGCCGGGCGGCCCGTGAAGGTATCGACGTACGTCTTCGCCACCCCCGGCGTGGACGTGGACGCCACCCACAGGCTCCTGGCCGAGCACGCCCGAGACCGGGGATGGGTCGTGCACCGTGAACGCTTCACCGACGAGCCGACGGCGGGTACGGCCCCTTCCCGGCCGCAGTTCCACCTCGCCTGTCGTCATGCCGGTTCCGGGTTCGTCGACGGCGTCCTGGCGGTCGGCCGTGAAGCTATGCCGAGCACCGACGAGGCATACGAGGCATACCTGCGCTGGCTGCACCGCCACTACAGCTTCATCGCTTTCCAGCAGCAGACCCTCGGGGGAGCACCGTGGACAGACCGATAGCGCCGTACGTGACGCCGTGGACGGGCGAGAGCACACCGCCTTCCACCGTGGCGGTCACCGCGTCCGGAGTGAAGTACGCCGACCCTGTGCAGGACGCCCTCGCCCGGGACCTGGACGGCACGCTCTGGGCGTTGTGCAGCGGCACGGCGACCGGCAGGCCGGAGTACGCGGCGGAACTCCACCCGGAGCGCCAGCGGACCGCGATGGACAGTCGCTTCTGCGCGGGTTGCAGCAAGCCGGCCGCACGCGACGACCGCGGAATGCTGTGGCTGCTCCCTTTCCTCGGCGACGCCGCGGCCGCGACGTGGGAAGGAGTGCGGTGTGCAATCCCACCCATGTGCGAGACCTGCGCCGAGACAACGCCGCGCCTGTGCCCGGTACTGCGCGCCGGACACGTGAAGCTCCGCGTCCAGGAGGCCCAGCCGGTCGGTGTACGCGGGACGCTCTACCCCCGCCCGGGCGAGCCAGGCGAACCCGACCCGAACGCCCTGGTCCTCTACGGCTCCTCCGACCTGCCATTCGCCATCGCCCGCCAGGCCGTGCGTGAACTCCGCCGCATCACTGTGGTCGCCTTCGCCGCGGCCATCCCCTGATCGCCTGCCGCGCCGTCTGAACGACACGACGAGACCCCAAGAGACAGGAAGCCCGCGTGTTCATCGACATCCCGAGCGAACTCGAATCCGCTCTGATCGACCTTTGTCTCCCGCCGTGGGAACTGGAGGGTGCGTTCCTGGCGAAGTCCACCATGGAGGAGTACCGGGCCGAGCTGACGGCCACCCCTCGGTTCGAGGAGACCGCCGCGACACTACGCCGTGCGCTGACCGGGGAGGCCGGCGGATACGCCGTGCTGCGCCTGGGGAACCTCGCCAAGGCGCTGGGCACCGGCGAGCGGCTCCGGCGGCTGGTGACGGGCTTCGCCGCCGAGGTGGCGGTCCCCTTCTCACCCTTCCCGCGGTGGCCCCTGTGGAAGGACATCGGGGTCAAGGTCGACAAGGACCCCGGCAAGTCCAGCGGCATCGGGTACAACGCCTTCCACATGGACCTGGTGAACGCGACCCGGCCCCCGGAGTACACCACGCTCCTGTGCGTCCGCCCCGATCCGCTCGGCGGCGGCCCCAGCATCCTCTCCGACGCCCACGCGGCGGTGGCGCGGCTGTCGGAGAACAGCCGTGCCCGGCTGTGCGAGACGGCCTACCACTACGGGACCTTCTTCGACCTGCACGGCGTCGGCGAGGAGTACACGCCGTTTCCGATCCTGGACGGCCCCGACCCGGGAGAGGGGTTCGTCCGGTTCACCGCCAAGATGCTGGAGCGGTCCCAGCTCGGCCAGGCGCACGCCGACGCCGCCAGGGAGCTCGCCGAGGAGCTCGTCCGGGGGCAGGTCTCCTTCATGCTCCAGCCCGGGGACTACCTCATCGTGAACCAGCGCCGCTTCCTGCACGGCAGGGAGGCGCTCCATAGCGGTCAGGAGACCGTTCCGGTCTCCGAGCGGCGGCTGCTCCTTCAGCTGTTCCTGCGGGCGAGGGCCGGCGACGGCTCGGCCGCGTAGTCGGCCGACGGCACCGGTGACCCGCCGACTCTCGCCCCCGGGTCCAGACTCCGAGGATGTGGCCCGGCCACGGAGCGGGACCCGGTCAGGCGTCCCCGGAAACGGTCGTGCACCGGGCCCTTCGGGCCCGGTCACGGATCTAGATGCGCGCGTTGCGCAGCGACTGCCACACGGCGCCGGCCAGCGCCCGTGTCGCCCGCGGGACCGACAGATGTTCGTGCTCGCGGTACAACGACCAGTTGTACTTGACCAAGGAGAGTTTGTTGGAGGACAGCGATCCCGCCTGGTGGGCCCTGTACACCGCCAGCGGCTCATCCAGACCCCGGGCGTCAGCGCCGTCCCGCATGATCGACAGCCAGAGGGCGTAGTCCTGGCGCTTGCGCATCTCCGGCATCAGCCGCGTGCCCAGGACCTTGCGGTCGTACATGGCGGTGAGGGCGCCGATGTGGTCTCGGACCAGCATCGCGCGGTAGTCCACGTGCTCCCGCGCACCGATCACCCGCCCGTTCGGGATCCAGTCGGTGCTCTCGCCGGCGTAGTCGGCGTCCATCTTGTAGTACGAGGTGAACGTCAGCGGCGCATCGCCTTCCGCAGCGAAGGCGAGCTGCTTCTCGGTCTTCTCCGGAAGCCACATGTCGTCGCTGTCGAGAAAGGCGATGTAGTCCCCGCGGGCCCGCTGAATCGCCAGGTTGCGGGCCCGGCCGGCACCGCCCTGTTCGGGTGCCGACTTCGGCAGGACGCGCTCGTCCTGCTTGGCGAACTCGCGGAGCAGGTCCATGGAGCCATCGGAGGACTGGTCGTCGGTGACGAGCAGCTCCAGGTCGCTGTGGGTCTGCGTGAGCACCGATCGGACGGCTGCGCCGAGGGTGGCTGCCGAGTTGTACACGGGCATCACGACCGACACCAGGGGCACAGCGCTTCTCCTTGCCACATCGGGAACGACGGTCCATTCAAGCACCGCACAGAGTAGGAGCTGTCATGCACGTAGTTGTCGCTGGTCAGGGCTATGTGGGGCTTCCCCTGGCCGTACGCGCCGCCGAGGTGGGCCACCGTGTCGTCGGCTACGACGTGGACACGCACCGCGTCCAGCAGCTCGCCGCCGGCCAGTCCTACGTGAGGGACGTGGACTCCTCGCGGCTGCGCGCTGTGCTGGACTCCGGGGCCTACTCGGCGACCGCCGAGGCTACCGCGCTGGACGGCTTCGACATCGCGGTCATCACCGTGCCGACCCCTCTGCGGGACGGCGTGCCTGACCTGACCTACATCGAGTCCTGCGCCCGGACGCTGGGCGGGCACCTCCGCCCCGGTGCGACGGTGGTCCTGGAGTCCACGTCCTATCCCGGCACCACAGAGGAACTGCTGCTGCCGATCCTGGAGAAGGCATCGGGGCTCAAGGGCGGGGTGGACTTCCTGGCCGGCTTCAGCCCGGAGCGGATCGGGAACAAGCGATGGTCGTTCGACACGCCGAAGCTGGTGTCCGGAATCGACGCCAGGTCACTCGACGTGATCAAGGGCTTCTACGACGGGATCTTTCAAACCACGGTCCCGGTGTCCGGGACGAAGGTCGCCGAGCTGGCCAAGCTGCTCGAAAACACCTTCCGCTTCGTCAACATCTCCATGATCAACGAGATGGCGATGGTGGCCGCTTCCCTCGGCGTGAACATCTGGGAGGCGATCGACGCCGCCGCGACCAAGCCCTTCGGATTCACGCGGTTCACCCCGGGGCCGGGAGTCGGCGGGCACTGCCTGCCCGTGGACCCGATGTTCCTCTCGTGGAAGGCCCAGCAGGAGCTTGGCATCCCTTTCCGGTTCGCAGAGCTCGCCGCCGACGTTAACCGGCACATGCCCGACTACGTCGTCCGGCGTCTCGTGGAAGCACTCAACCAGCGCGGCATGCCGGTCCGCGGATCTCGGATTCTGCTGCTCGGCCTGACCTACAAGTACAACGCCACCGACCTTCGCAATTCCCCCTCAGCGCGGGTCGCCGAACTTCTCATCGGCCTCGGCGCCCAGGTCCGCGGCGCCGAACCCAACACCCCGGACGGCGACGACACCAAGCTGAACGTGCCCCGGGTCGGGGCTACCCCGGACGAGGTAGCCGCCGCTGATGCCGTGGTTCTCCTCATGGACCACCCACAGTTCGACCTCCCGATGATCGAGAAGAACGCGCCCTACGTTCTCGACTGCCGCAACCGCCTTTCCGGGCCGAACGTCGAGACGCTTTAGCTTCTCGGAACCCGTCGGCCCCGCCGCCAACCCTCCGTCCCCGGGAGTTGTCTTGCGCGACGAATGGGAACACGCCCACACGGACTACACCGTGCCCGCGCAGCGCCGTATCCCTGCCTCGCTCGCCGAAAGTGAAAGTGACTGGCGCCACTACCTGGAGTGCGCAACCCCCAACGGCTGGCTGATACGGCACAATGCCATGACCGAAGCGCTCGTCAGCGGAAAGCCGATGTACCTGCTGCACACCACCAAGGACATCGACGCCATCCGTGCCAGCCGGGAGCTGCACGTCTCCACCGGGTGCCTGGTCGGGGCCCTGTACTGCTCACCCCTCGCCAGTCAGCGCGAGGGGCTGCGCCCCCACAACCTCGGCGCCTACCTGATGCGGACGAAGCCCTCCACCACACCGGTGGTCTTCGAGGTCGCCCCGGACGCCCCGATCCCGCCCAAGGGCGTGGACTACCTGCATCTCGGCGCCATCCACCTGCGCACCTACCTGCGCTACCAGAGCTTCCTCACCCCGGCCGAGAACGACCAGCTCGGCCGCACCGTCCTGAGCGGGCTGCGCGCCGCCGCCCCGTTCCTCGACCTCGCCCTGCGCAACGCCGCCGGCCGTGCCACTCCGGCACCCATGTTCATCGACGAGCTGTCCGATGCCGTCACCCACGTGCCGTTCCTCGGCTACCTCTACTTCGAGGTCCTGTCCGAATACCTGATGCTCCACTCCGCTACTGCGGAGACTAAGACCTGCGCCCAGGCAGGAGAGCTGAACAACTGGCTCTACAAACGACTCGCCTTCGCCGCCGTGGACGGCATGGCTCGGTTGTTCGACCTCGCCCGTTTCAATCCGCGCCATCACCGGCTCGTCCAGATCATCGGGGGCATGGAACCGACTCTCGGGCCGGGAGTCGCCGAGTACGTCCGGCGACGGCTGTCCCATCTGGTCGCACTGACCGCCCTGCACCCGTCCCAGGACGTGGCATCGGTCACCTTCCAGGGCGCCGATCTGGGCACGCTCCAGAACGTCGCCCCTGGGCTGATCGGCCAGATGATCTTCCGTGAGATCCGGTACATGCCCCGCTACCGGCAGCTGTACCACTGCTTCGAGAAGGCCAAGGCTCTTGAGGCATGGGACTACTGGAACACCGAGGGAATCCCGACCCCCTTCAACGGGATCCTCCCCAAGGGGGAGATCGGTATCAGCCCCGTCTACCCCCGTGCGACAGTCAGGGCGTGGACAGCAGAGCAGGACAGCAAGGGCTACTTACATCCGGCCGAGGAGGTCAAGGCCGTCTTCACGCCGCACCTGGCGTCGTGGTGGGTGCCTCCCCGCCAACGCGGGACGCAGAACGCCACCGGTACTTCACGACTGGAGCCGGGTCCGGAAGCCCGCTCTCCGATTCCCACCTGACGGTCATCGGTGAATAGAGCTTTCCGCATGGCCACCAAGCCCTTGAGCATCCTGACCGGCATCAACCGCACCTCCGAGCCTTCGTCCGGGAGCATGATCCTCGTCAACGATCTCTACGGCGCGATGCCTGACATCCACACAACCTTCCTGGGCAGGGCACCGGTCGACCAGGCTTGGAAGGCCGCGTTTGATCAGATGGTCGTCCTCTCCACTACGAAGCGCCCGCACGGCCCCGAATTCGACCCGTACGTTGATGAGCTGACGCGTGAGGTCGGGGCGCTCATTGAGAAGATCCATCCGGATGCCATTCACGCCCAGTACCTCGGGTTCGCTCTCAGCCTGGCCTTCGCCCGTACCGCCGGCCACATCCCGATCGTCGCCATCGCTCACGGCCCCGAGGTGATGGCTGCCGAGCGCAGCACGTTGGAACGCCAGGCCATGCATGAAGTCGCTGCCGCAAGCGCCGCGATCGTCGCCCCGACCTCCGCCCTCGCCGACCGGATCGACCGCCTCACCGGACACCGATTCACCGATCGGCTCACCGTCATCCCGTGGGGAATCCCGCTGAGCGATGTCCGGCTACGCGATCAACTGCCTACCGGAGCCGGCCCGCTGTCTCTGGTGCACGCCGGCCGTCTGGACGACAACAAATCCACGGTCACCGCCGTCGAAGCCCTCGCCCTCACCGATCAGCCGCACCACTTGACCGTGATCGGCAAAGGTGCCCTGCGGGGGCATCTGAAACAGCGGACCGCCGAACTCGGACTCCTGGACCGGGTTCAGTTCGATCCCTTCCTTCCCCGCGCCGACCTGTGGCGCCGCCTGCCGACCTTCGACGCCTTCGTCTTCACGACCAAGGGTCTGGAAGCCTTCGGGCTCGTCCTCATCGAGGCCCAAGCCCACGGACTTCCGGTTGCCTACTCCGATCTTCCCGGTGTGCGGGACATCCTCGGGAGCGCCGGCGTTCCCTACACTCCTGGCGACCCGCGCTCGCTGGCGGTGGCCCTGGACGAGATGGGCCGGGACTGCCACCGACGCAGGGCCCTGACCAAGGCGGCTCTTGATAACGCGCGCCGATACGACATCACCACCACCGGAAGCCAGCTGCGCCAGCTGACGCTCCGCCTCTCCACCAGCCACACGCTCAACTGACGGCGGGCTGAAGCAGCGGCGGAGGTGGGGCGGCCCGGGTTAGGTGGACGCAGCCCGTGCTGAACAACAGCACGGCGAGCGCGGCGAGGAGAGGCACGTATTCGTCCAGCGTGAGGCCGTGCCGGGCAGCATCCGGCACGCCTCGCGGACGATCACCGGCACGGGTGATGTCCGGCGACGCACCGTGGCGCCCGAGCCGTCCTCGAGGTTGGGCGGGCAAGGAGAAACCTTATCCCGGGTGCGGAACTGGCAATAGTTCTGGTTTCGACGCTACTCGCCTACTCGACCCGAGTCGGGACGGCGCTGGGGAATCCGCACGCCCTGATCCTGAGGCCGAGGCCGCGACGGGCCTTCGGTCGGCGGTTCAGGGCTGGCGGGCTAACAGCCTGGTCCTGCCCCTCACTCCCGTCCGCGGTAATCAAGCCAAGGTCGCGGCGGAGCCGGGACAGGGCCTGGACGACGCTGTCCGTCGCCGCGGCGGCGGCCGGGCGAGCAGCTCGCAAGGCGAGCGCTGTGGTCTCCATCGCCTCGAGCGCGTCCTCGACAGCCGCCGCGTTCCAACTCCCTGGTAGGGCGGCGTCATGCAGCTCGCACGCGGCGTGGGCCGGGGCCTCGGCCAGGGGCAGAAAGTTCATGCCGAGTCGCTCCTCCCGCGGATTACCTGGTCTGGGCGCTCATAGCGGGCTGCCGCGAATCAAACTGCCTGGCCGCGGGACTCAGGCTGCGGTCACGCAGCGGCCGGGCACTCCGGTCCCCGTCGCCTCATTAGCGTCCCTCGAGCGAAGCTGAGCTCCGGGTCCGCCTCACTCTAAGCTCCATGCGGTGGAGACGTTGCTGATCATCACGGCTGCCGCTCTGTGGGGCTGCACCACGGGCGTGCTCATACCCCGCCCCGCGTACCGGCTCTCCGTGTCCTTCGAGGAGCCCTGGCAGTCAACGTGCCCGGCAGGCCATCCGCTCACCGGCACCGGCAACGGATGGCTGGGACGTTCTCGCTGCGCCGCCGGGCATTCCTACGGGCCGAGCACACTCTCTGTCGCCTCCGTCACGGCCGTGGTCTGCGCCCTGCTCGCGGCCGTCACCGGGGCCCGACCCGAGCTGGTGGTCTGGCTGCTGCACACACCGGCCGCCGTGCTGCTCGCCACCGTCGACTTCACGGCGCACCGGCTCCCTGACGTGCTCACCCTGCCGCTCGCCGCGACCGTGCTCGTCCTGCTCGGCGTCGCCGCCGTGCTGCCCGGCGCCGACGGCAGCTGGACGTCCGCGCTGCTCGGCTCCCTCATCCTGGGCGCCGGCTACTTCGGACTCTTCCTGATCAGCAAGGGCTTCGGGTTCGGCGACGTCAAGCTCGCCCTCTTCCTCGGGGCCGTCCTGGGCTGGTACGGCTGGCCGATCATCCTGGTCGGAACCTTCGCCGGGTACCTGTTCGGCGCGCTGTGCGGCGTAGGCCTGATGCTCATGGGCCGAGCCGGCCGCACGAGCAGGATCCCGTTCGGCCCGTTCCTGCTCGCCGGGACACTCGCTGGCGTACTCCTGGGCTCCCACAGCCCCTGACGCGGGGCCCCTGAAGGGACGCTGGATCGGGGGCTGTGTGGCGATGGGGCGCGTGGCGGGCGTCGTGCTGGCTAAGGGCTTGCAGATCATTAACACGTTGTTTTGATCATGCTGCTGGGGTCGCCACTCAGGGCTTGAACCCGAGCCTGCAGGGCTGTGAGGGCGGAGGGCGGGGTGGCTGCCGGTGGGATGACGATGCTGTGCGCCTTCAGCAGTGTCCTGATCTTGAGCAGGGTGCGGTGCATGGCGGTGCGACTGCTGTCGCTGAAGCCTTCCTCCCGCAGCAGGTCGGCAACGGTGTCCGCGCTGACTTTGTGCCCGGCCCGGGCCAGCTCCCGTGCGAGGTTGCGGGTCGATTTGACCGTCCACCGCAGTGGCGACATCGGATCACCGCGCTCGTCCGGCTCGACCAGTGCCAGCAGGGCCGGCCGCAGCCCCGGATCGAGATCTGCGACCCTCTTGCGGCCTCCGCCTAGTCGCCGCACCCGCCCCAGAGGCTCCTCGCCGGTCTCCAACTCGAACACGCCCTTGCGAACCGTGGTCTCACTCACCGAGGCCGCCCGCGCGACGGCCCGAACACCACCGTGTCCCAGGACACGGGCCTCCGCGGCCATCAGTAGCCGTCGCTGCCGCTCGTCCAGATGCGGGAACAACACCGCGAACTTCACAGCGAGTTGGGTACGGATCTCATCCGGGATGCGCATACCACACCAACGAGCCACGGGACGGGAAGCAACACCTTGATGATCTGCAAGCCCTAAGCGTTGTCCCCTAATTGATCACGGTCGTGCTTCCTGACCTGCCTGCTCAGTTCAGCCGGTGATGGTGAGGTTGTGGAGGTGGGCGATGCCGAGCATGGCGTGGTGAACGCCGTTGCTTTTCAAACGGCAGTCGCGGAGGATCTTCAGCTCTTCATCCGGGCGAAGGCGTGCTCGATGCGGGCTCTGACCTTGCGGTGAGAGGCGTTGCTTTTCCCTTTCCAGCTCGGTAGTTCGGCCCGACCGGGGTCACGATGGTGAGGGATGATCAGGCCAGTGCCCCGGTAGCCGCCGTCAGCGATCACAGTGTTCCGGCCGATGGCGTCCTTCGCTCCGGATAGCTCCCATGCCTTGCAGTCGTTGCGGTTCCCCGGGACCGGCCGGCCGACGGCGACAACCAGGCGGGGGTCGGCATCGATGACGACCTGGTGGTTGGGGGAGTACCTGTAGTTCTTCGACTGCTCGGCGATCGTGTGGTCCCGGGTAGGGGCCAGGATGTCGTCGACGATCAGCACCGTGTCCTTCCGGAACCTCGTGAGAGGCCGCAGGGCGAGCAATGGCCCGAGGTAGGCGATATTTTGCCCGCTCCGGTCGGCAGCTCAATTACAACATCTGATGCGTCCGACTTCTTCTCGTGCCAGTCCCGAAGGACGTCCTGCTGGTGTCCCCATACGTATTCGGGACCGCGGTTCGTCAGGGCAAGAATCCGGTACAGGTCAACCGGGTCGTCCGGAATTGCTGCATCGGCGGACTTGAGCTTGAACGCCATTCACACTTCGTTCCCCTGCTGAGTCGACAGGAGGCTCAGCACCCATCCCCGGATCTCGGCCGCTCCAGTACGGCAGCAAGCCGCGTTTATGACGCCCCTTCAGTCAAGAGCCAGAGCCAGTTGGCTGAGCTTAGGCCGGCTGGGCATACTGGTGGTGTGCGCTTCGCGTACAGCAAGCGCCCGCGGTGCTTCCTTGACCCTCACAACGAGGCTCTGAAGGACTTTGCCGCTATTGCCGACGCCCTCGGCATCCAGCGGCTCAACTCCACACGGAAGCGATGAAACGTATTCCGACGGAATATCGCGCACGACGCGTCCCTCCTCCCCGGGACAGGCGCCGTTCCGCTGTCCGCAGGCCGGACCACGAACGCCGAGCAGCCCCTGCCGCGCACAGCCGCAACTGCCCCTCAAGGATCACTTTTCGCAGACGATCCGCCCCGAGCCGCCCCCAAAGGGCCCCAGCTCGGCGCAGCTCATGGGAGTGTGAGAACAGCTCAGTGATGAGGCTTTGACAGGGGAGTGGGACGTGGCTGCGGGGAACGGTGCGATGCCCCAGCTGACCCGAGCACATCGGGTCCTCATGGGCGTAGTCGTGGCAGGCGCGGTGATCATCGCTGGCATCGGCTTCGCCGGCTCATACTCGGCAGTCCGTGAACTGGCGGTGAAGAAGGGCTTCGGCACCTTCTCCTACGTCTTCCCGATCGGCATCGACGCCGGCATCTGTGTCCTCCTGGCCCTGGATCTGCTGCTGACCTGGATCCGAATCCCGTTACCGCTGCTGCGGCAGACAGCCTGGCTCCTGACGGCCGCCACCATCGCCTTCAACGGGGCGACGGCCTGGCCCGACCCGCTCGGCGTAGGCATGCACGCCGTGATCCCGGTGTTGTTCGTCGTCGCGGTCGAGGCCGCCCGGCACGCGATCGGCCGGATCGCCGACATCACCGCGGACAAGCACATGGAAGGAGTCCGCCTCACCCGCTGGCTCCTCTCGCCGATCCCCACCTTCCTGCTCTGGCGCCGCATGAAGCTGTGGGAGCTCCGCTCCTACGACCAGGTCATCAAGCTCGAGCAGGAGCGCCTCGTCTACCAGGCCAGCCTCCGCTCCCGCTTCGGCCGCGCCTGGCGCCGCAAGGCTCCGGTGGAATCGCTGATGCCACTCCGCCTGGCCCGCTACGGCGTGCCCCTGGCCAAGACGGCGCCGGCCGGGCTTGCCGCCGCCGGCATCAACGAGCCGCCGATTCAGTTCATCATCGAGCGGGCGCCGGAACCGGCGCAGCCGCAGAGCCCCGAACTCGAGGCCGCCATCGACCAGCAGAAGGAAACGGCGCAGGCAGAGGGGGCGGACACCCGGCCGTCGGCGCAGGTGCCAGCCGCGCGCCCAAAACAGCCGGATGGCCTCCGAGACGACCGGAACGCCCAACTCGCCGACGCCTATGAGGACTGGGTGACCGCCTTCGGCTTCGAGCCCACCAGCGCGCAGTTCGCTCTGTGGCTCCGAGACCAATACGGCATTGCCACCCCGGCGAGCGGGCCCCTGCCCAATGAGCAACTCGAACCCCTGCTGGGGTCCCTCAAGCAGCGCCACACGCCCTCAGCGGAGAACGGAACCGCATCCCAGGCCCCGCAGGACACCGATGACGGATGGGCGGACTACTTCTACAACGCCTGGCTGTCGTACGCCCAGGAGCACCGGGGCTACCCCGATGCCGCCGCCCTCGCCACATACCTCCACGAGCGGGACCGGATCACCGGCGGCAACGGCCAGCCCATCACGGGTGCAGACCTGGAAGGCTTAGTCGCGGCCTTCCGGCAGCGCGAGTTCGCCGAGACGGAGCCGTCAGCCGGCGAGGTAGCCACCCTGCCCGCCGCACGAGTGCCTTCTGGCGATCCACTCCCGGACGAGGAGTCCGAAGAGTCGCCGGCCGGCGTAGGCGCGCACCCCGCCAGGGAGCATCGCCGGCCCCGAGTGAGCGCGACTATTGGTGGCCCGCCGGGCGAGGACGATACGGCTGGGGAGCCGGCCGCGCTCACCACAGTCGACCGCTACTACCTCGCCTGGATGGAGTACCAGACCGAGCACGGTGAGGAGCCCAAGGCCGAGCAGCTCTCCGCCTACCTTGCAGAGAGGAAGGGCATGACTGGCCGTGGCGGAAAGCCGGTCAGCCCGTCCACTCTGCGCCGCTACCTCCTGCCGTTCAGGGTCTACAACCTGTGGGCGGAACAGCGGGTGCGCAACGAATCCCCGTCGCTCGATGCCATTGCGCAGCAGTGCGCAGCCCGCGGCATCACTGCGCAACACAACAAGCCCCTCACCACCGACTACATTGCCGAGCAAGCCGTCGACTTCGAGCGGCGCTGGCAGGCACTGACCCGCCACCACGCCCAGCCACAGCAGTGAGAAGCTGCGCCCGGCTTGACGCTGTACAACCAGTGATCAGTCAGTACCGACGGCTGCGCAAGCGAGAGAATCCGCAGGTCACCCTTGCATTGTGCAGGCGGGACCTCCATGGCACAGCCAGTGCGCGCCGCGCGCACTGCGCATCCGGAAGCCGAGACAGGAGGTTTCATGCGCACCCTACGTATCACCCCGGACACGACCGTCAGGGAACTCGACTTGCCCGAACCTGGTGCGCAATCCGCGATCCGGGATCACATCGGAACGAGCGGCGCAGTCGGTCAAGGCGTGTACCACCGGCAGGCCCTGCTGCACATCCACGGTGACGGACGCGTGATCGGACTCGCGCAGAACATCACCGCATGGGCCCTGGCGAGCGCCTGGCGAATCATCGCCCTGTACCCGATCCACGGGCCGGTCGTCGTCACCGGACGCGCCGAGGACGGGGCAGTGGCTGCCCTGGACGACGACCTGGCCCAGCAGGCGCACGCGGTTGCAGACCGTACGGGAGACACTGGCGGAGTGGCGCAGCAGGCCGCCCGCCTCCAACGAGGCAGGCCTGAGCGAACTGCTCGCTTACGCCGCTCGGGATGTCGGCCCCAGCCAGTAGTGCCCACCGCGTCGTCCCGGGCATCCACGCCTACAGCGCCTTGCGCACCGCCGTGCCCGAGCCGTTGAGGAGCTCGTTGATGAGCTGAGTGGTCTCCATCTCCAGTGAGCAGTCCAGCGACCGGTTGACCTGCTGCACGCGGGTAATCGCGGTGTGCAGCCCCGAGCGGTTCCCGCGCGCAGCCTCAAGACGCATCCAGTCCCGGTACAGAAGTTCTGCAGTCTCATCTACATCGAGACCGGTCGAGACGGCCTGTCGCGCGGCGCTCAGATCGTGGTGGGGGCCGGCGGGGATGCGGTAGGTGGCCACGGTGTGCGCGACGTCGATAATCCGCGTGATCATTTCCTGTGCGTGGGGCTCGGCCCACGGCAGCGGTCGGCCGCCGAAGGGCTTGCCCCGCACCAGGCTCAGCGCCTTCTCCAAGTCGGGCAGGCCGGACGGGCCCATCGGCAGCGCGCGTTCGACGAGCTGGAGGAATCGCGTCCAGTCACAGCGCACGCCGGGACCGAGCCGGTACGGATCATCGCCCGCCTTGCGGCGCGGTACGTACAGGTTGCCGTCCGAGTCGCTGCCCAGGGAGCTGCGCAGGCCCTGCATCCGCGCGTTGAGGGTACTCGTCGACCACGGGCTGACCGGATCCATGTCGGCACACAGAACATCGGCACTCCGCCCAGGGCGGAAATACAGCAAGGCGGCCAGTTGCGCCATCCGTGGGCCGTGCCCAGTGCTGTCCACGCCCGTCACCTCGACCGGCCCCAGCACCCGGATCTCCGGGGCGTGCAGGTCGTGCGCCTTGCCTGCTTCCGTCGCGGGTACCGTCGGCTCCTCGAGGGCGGTGGCCGGGACGTCGGCCTCCGCGGCCTGCGCCGTGTCGGCAAAGTCCTCGCTAGCCCGGGACTCCGGGGCCGAAGGCACCGCTTGCTCGGTGTCCGGGTCGGCTTTGCCGTCGGCCTCCACCGACGACGTGGTGGGGGAGAGAAGACGGAGCCCGGACGGATCGGTGCTGGCGGCGAGCAGAGCCGGGAACACCTCGCCGCTCACATCCGCTGCCGCGGCCAGCGCCGGCATCGCTCGGTCGGGAGCGACGGACTCGTCAGGCGGCGCCTGCTCCGGCTGCTGCACGCCCTCAATCTCCTCTGGAACGTCCTGCCAGGGCCCCTCAGCCGGGTGGGGCGGCTGCCCGGACACCTTCAACGCGGTAGTGATCTGCAGGTAGGCGGCGTGCTCCAGACGCTGCACAGTGAGGTCGGTGCCCACGTAGTCGAGGCTCTGCGGCTCGCTGAGAGAGGCGTTGAGGATCTCCGCCTCCGGGAAGCGAGCGGCCGCCGTGCTGGCTGGGGCGATCAGCGTGACGGGCACCGCTCCCGCGCGGTCGATGACGTCGGCGAACTGCCAGGCCGTGTCCTCGTCCAGCGAGGACGCGCACAGCAGCACGTACGGCTGATGCTGGGTCTCGGGCATCTGGTGCGCTTCCAGCAGGCGTTCACTCAAATCACGCAGCGCATGCGTGGCCTGCCGCATGTGCGCGATCCGCGCCGTGGGCAACAGCTGTGGCAGGTCCTCACCGAACCCCACGGTGACGACCTCGACATCGGCCGCCCAAGGACTCATTCCAAGTTCCAGCGCCAGCGAGGTGCACACCTCGGTGATGTGGACCAGGTTGCCGTCCAACAGCAGCGCGGGGAGAGCGCCGAGGTTGACCAGCAGCAGGTCGCCGGCCTTGGTGGTGCCGATCGTGACCAGCCCCGGATACGGTGCCGGCACCTCGCGGGCGGCTTCGTCGTCCAGGAGGGCGGCGTCGGCCGGCAGAAGCCACCAGCCGCCTTGTCCGGCAGTGAAGGGTGCCACCGGCTCCTGGGCGAGGTCCTCGGGCAGCACCTCCACCGCTCGGGTCCCGATCCGGGCGGCCCGCAGGGACGGCAGCACCGGCTCGCCCTGCTGCTGAGCTGCGTGGTGGGCCAGCGTCCGCAGGGCCACGTCCAAGCGGCCAGCGCCTGCGGGTTCAGCGGCCGCCGCCAGCTGGGCCTCTGCTGTGGAGGTTTCCGACGCGATGGCGATCTTCTCGCCGGGCTTGCGGCGGCGGCGCTGCAGCGTCCTGCGCAGGGTGAGGGCGCCGGTGATGGCAGCGGCCAGCAGTGCGCCGGCGCCGAGCACGATGCGCAGGTTCAGCGGACTGCTGCTGACCGGAACCGTCGCGGGGGCGGCAGTAGAGCCGGACGCTTCCGATGACGGCGCTGACGCTGACGGAGGGGCGGCAGAGGGCGAGGCGCTCGTGCTGGACTGGGGTGCCGTGGACGCTGAAGCGGGCGGAGACGACTGCTCCTGCCCCGGCTGCTCGGCAGGGCGACTTGCCGGTGCGCTGGGCGCTGACGACTCGGGTGCCGGCACTGCGGTCTGGCTGGGCGCGGGTGGTAGTGAGCCGTCGCCGTCGCCGGGCTGCACCTTGCCATCGGGATTCTGGGTGGCCGGGGGAGGGGCCTCGTGGCCGCCCGACTCCGTGCCATGCCCGCGGTCTTGGGCCGGTTGATGGGGCCGGGCCTCGGGCACCGTGATCTGCTGTCCCGCGTAGATGACGTTGGGGTCGGTGATCTCGGGCAGGCCGTGCGGCTGCGGCTTGCCCTTGCTGGCCTCGAACAATCGCGGCCAGGCGTCGCCGTCGCCGAGTTCCTTCTCTGCGATCTTCGACAAGTACTCGCCCGGGTGGACCGTGACGACATGCCCAGCCTTCTCGCCGGCCGCGGGCGTTCTGTCACCCAACTGCGTACGGACGCCCCCTACCGCTGCGGCGGTCTCAGGCATCTGTAGCTGCCAGCCGGGCTGCAGAAAGCTGTTCGCGCGGAAAACCGTGCCGTCGACCATCGACCGGCCGTCGTTGAGGTCGGCGATCTCCCGCCACCGCTCGCCGTCCCCCAACTCCTTCTCCGCGATGCCCCACAGGCTCTCTGCGGGCCGCGTCTCGCGCACTGTGTACGTCGCGCGGGAGGTCGGCGCGCTCGCCGCGGGCGTGGGAGCCTGCTCGGCCTCGGCGGCCTGCGGGCTGTGAGATTGCCCGGGGATGTGGGTGGCGGTGCTGGCGGCCGGGGAGGCCTGAGCGGTGGAGGCCAGCGCCGAGCTGGTGGGCAGCAGCACCAGAATGCTGCCGATCAGCAGGGCCGCAGCCCGTTGTGAGGCACCCAGCCCGCGCGGGGCGTGCCAGGTACGGCCCCTCAACTGCGCGATGAGCTCGCGGACGGCGCAGAAGGCGAATTGCGCCCACCCGATCCATCCCACGCCGACGAGCAAAAGCAGGAACACGCTGCCGGTGTCCTGCCGGTCCAGCAGGTGCATGACGCCGTCGTGGGTGGCTGCCCAGATGACCGGGGTGGCCCAGGCCAGCAGCAGCGGCAGCCCGACGACCGTCACCGCCAGGACGAGCAGACTCAGCACGGCCTTGATGACCCGTGCCAGGGTGCGGCCGGCGGTTGCGGCGGGGGAAGGGGTGGTGCGCATCAGTTTCCTTCGTCGGGTGCCGTGACGCCATGCAGGAGGGTGGCCTTGCCGTGGCCGGTCACCGACAGAGAGCCGATCCCGACCACCGACAAGAACTTCGTGTCGTAGCTGCCGGTGACCGTGACGGTCAGCGTCTTTCCGTCGCCGGACACGCTGACCGTGCCGGTGGCCCCGGCGGAGCGCAAGTAGGACTGGGCTGCGGCGGCTGCGGCCTGCGGATCCACATCGATCGCCTTCCCGCTGATCGCGTCGGCGGGATCGATGGCCTGCCCGCCTGCCCGGGCGGCTTCGCCGGCGATGTAGTCCGCACGTTCCGTGGCACGCATCTTGCTGCCGCCATCGACGGCGACCCCGATGATCCCGATCAGCGCGATGACGCACACAGCGACGAACACGGTGACGCCTCCCCGGTCGTCCATGCCCGGTCGCCGGAACATCTCACGGAAGATCATCCATCCCCCCGCTGCCTGTACTGGTCCACCACCGAGGTCGCCGTCGACGTCAGCGTCTTGGCCCCGGGCACGCCCGGAAGCAGAAGGTCGGACAGATTCACCGTGCAGGTCACGGTCACGGTGACTGTGCCGACCTGCCCCACCGGCACGCTCAGACCGCCGGTGTTGATGTGGACGGACGTCGCCGCGCACTTGATGCCCTGGTCGCTGAGGGACTCGGCAGCCGCTGACTGGGCGGCACTCTGGGCGGCTGCCGCTGTGCGGTGGATGGACGCCTCCCGCGCGGCGTCCTCAGCCGCAGAGTCGATCTTCGAGCCGGAAGTGACGATCCGGCCGCCGGCGATCGCCAGACACAGAAACATGATCAACGCTGGGAGGACGATCGCGGCCTCAATCGCGGCACTGCCCTCATCGCTGCGCAGCCTGCGCGCCAGACGGGCCCTGCAACGCATGTGAATCACTCCCCCGGGACGGTCCAGCGCTCCACGGGGCCGGACGCCGACTGCGTGACGTGCAGGCCCGACAGACCCGGGATCATCGACAGGGCTGTGCCGGACACCTGCACTCGCACACGCTGACCGTTGCTGCTGGCGGAGACGCTGTAGCTCCGCAGGCTGTCACCCGCGGTGCGGCCCAGGACGCTGCGTGCCTGGGCCGCCCCGTCGGCCGGGCTCGACTGGTAGGCCCGGGCGGCGCTGACGCCCTCGCGGGCTGCGGTCAGGGCGATCTGCCGGGCATAGTACCACATGGAGGCCTGGATGACGGCGACCGTGGCGAGCAGCACGAACGGGAAGAGGATCGCCATCTGGATGCTGGTGTCGCCGCGGTCGTCGCGCCATCCTCGCCCCTGCCACCAGTCCTTCAGCCGCTCGGGACGACTCATCACAGACCGGCGAGCTTGCCGTTGTACTTGCCGATCACGACAGCGATGGTCCCGGCGATCAGGACGGCACCGGTGACGGCGGCCACCCAGATGATGACGGTCGTGGTGGAGATGTCGCCACGGTCGGACCGGCGGGCGGCCTCCTGAAGGCCGTCCTGCACGCGCGTGGTCAGACGCAGGACGGCACGGTTGGCGCCTGCCCAGGCACGCGCTCCCCGGCGGCCACGACCCGGCCTGCGGGACGCGGTGTTCGGGTGGGTGATTGCCTGGAGCACAGCACGGCGGGCGCGGGTTGCAGTGTGCTTCATGGTGCTTACCTCTCTCAAGCGTTGAACGAGTCGGGATGCTTAAACGGTGAGCATGCGGATCACGGCAGGGAAGGCCATCAGCAGCATCACCAAGACGGCCAGGAGGGCTCCCGGCGCGGTCATCTTTTCGCTGGCCGCGTTCGCCTCAGAGGCCTGGTCGGCCAGCAGTTCGGCGTTGAGTGCCGCAGTGCGTGCCCGCAGCGCCTTGTAGACGGCGGCACCGTCAGTGGCCGAGCCGCGCATGATGTCGGCGACGTCGTCCAGGACGGGCAGGTCGTACTGGGCGGACAGGTCCGCGAGCGCCTCGTAGGGCGGGATCTTCTCCAGCCGGGCCCGGCGCAATGCGCCCTGCAGATACAGGAAGGGCCAGCCCTCGCCGACGGATGCGGCCTTCTCCAGCGCTTCGGCGGGGCCCGCGTCCGCGGCCCGCTTCAGCGCGACCAAGTCAAGGTAGGCGGACAGAGCGTGCGCGAACTCCTCCCGCGCTCGCTTGGCCTGGTCCCGCACGGCCAGATCGGGCGTGATGAACAGCAGGGCTGCGACGAGGAGTCCGACGCCGGCGGGCACGTAGAACGGCAGGCCCACGCCGGCGATGACCCACGGAATCGTCGCGATGACCGGGCAGAGCAGACCCAGCGCAGCGAGCGCGGTCTTCTTGAGCATGAACTGGCCCGGCCCCTGGCCGAGCAGGGCCAGGTTCGTGGTGGGCACCCTCACGCCGGGAAGCCGCTCAAGGCGGGCCAACAGCCACCGGCCCCACACCTCCTCGCGGTCCAGCTCCGGCTCCGGAATCGTCAACATGCCCGGCGCAGTCCGCTGGAGAGCAGGACCCAGCGCCGGCTGGGGCTGCAGCAGTTCCCGGATCAGCAGCGCGACACCGGCACCGACCGTGCCACCAGACACGACAACGGGAAGCAGGTTCACGGCGCGGCCCCCTCCGGCTCGCGGGCGGCGACCGGCACGTCCGGCTCCGACACGGCCGCAGGCAGCCGGACAGTGCTGGTCGGGTCGGTGACCAGGAAACGGGGAATCCGGCGGAAGGAGCCCAACTGGCGCATCAAGGCGAGCACTCCGACAAACCCCGCCGTCAGGAACGCGAGGACGAGCTGGCCCAGCAGCGTGGAGTACGGCTCCGTGTACGACGGCACCAAGAACCCCGCCACCACCACGCCCACGGTGATGATGGTCATCCACCGCACGGTAGTGCGGGGCTTGGCCCGGTCCGCCTCGATGGCGCGCTTCTTGGCGACCTCCTCGCGGACGGTGCCCGACAGATCCTCCAGCGCCTGCGCCAGGCCCGGACCGCGGTCGTTGACCGACAGGATGAGCGCCGCGACCACCTTGTCCGCGGTGACATCGTCCAGTTCATCGGCGAACGAGCGCAGCGCCAACTCCGGCCGCCACCCCAGGCGCAGCCGGTCGGACAGATTGATGATCTGCGGCGCGAGTTCGTCCGGCGCGCCCTGACGGCTGGTCATCATGGCCTGCTCAAGACCCATGCCCAGCCGCAGCAGACCTGCCAGCCGCTGCGTCCACTCACTCAAGGCCTCCAGCTGCCCGATGCGCTCCTGCGCCATCTGCGCCGGGGTGATCAGCCAGGGCACACCGATGACGGCCGAGCCCAGCAGCGCACCGCCGACGAAGTTCCCCGACACCAGCCACACCGCTACGAACACCACGACAGCCGCGACCAAGAGGGTCCGCCGCCGCAGGCGGGCGTCCTCGCTCTGGTTCTTCCCACCGCGCATGGCCGCCTTGAAGCGCACGTGCAGCGGGGCCCGGCGCGGGGCTGTGGTGCCCACGACACCGGCCACGACACCGATCAGCCCGCCGACCACGGCCATCCCGCACAGCAGCCCGAACAGCAGCGTCATCGGCTTACCCCCACCCTCAGAGGCAGCGGCGCCGGCCAGGCCCCATACGGCTGCTGCAGCAGCGACGAGTCGAAACCGACGCGGCGCAGGTCGTCGATGCAGCCCGGGTCCATCCTCGGCACTGCCCGCAGATCATCGAACTCGCGGCCGGGGGAGAAGATCTCGTTGGTGGCGGGCCGGCCGTTCTCGCCGATCCCGGTCAGTTCCAGGACATGGGAGACGTACCGGTGGCGGCGGCCGCCGATCTGCGTCTCGTCCGTCATATCGACGTAGACGATGAAGTCCAGGCCGTTGGCGGTCTGGCGGTAGGCGAGCTGTTCGGACAGGTTCTCCTGGGCGAGCGCGTACAGCTCGGCGATCCGGTCGAAGATGATGTCCGGCCGCCGCGCGTGAATGGTGCACAGGTTGCCACCGGAGCCGTTGGTCAGCGCCTGCATCATCGCGACGACCTCGGGGCCGCGGACCTCGCCGACCACGATCCGCTCCAGCGACATCCGCAGCGCCGGATGCATCAGATCCAGCAGCGTGACCTCGCCGGCGCTGCGCCCGGTGACGTCCTTCTCCCCGTTGGACTCACGGCCGACGAGGGAGACAACCTGCTTGTGGTAGCCGTTGGCGTGGCAGAACAGCTCGTCCTCGGTCTGGATGGTCGCGAACCGGCACTCCGGGTCGAACTCCTTGAGCATGGCCCGCAGCAGCGTGGTCTTCCCGGCCTTCTGCTTCCCCGCGATCATGATGTTCTTCTCGGCGCGTACGCACGCCCCGAGAAACTCGCGCAGGATTGGGTCGATGGTGCCCAGGCGGACCAGGTCGTCGAGGTCGGCGTGAGAGACCCGGTGCCGGCGGATGACCGCATACGTCATCGGCCCGAGTCCGGTGATGGCTTGCAGGCGGGAGCCATCCTGCAGTGACAGGGCAAGGGTGGGGTTCGCGGTGGAGATGGTGCGCTCGCTTTGGCCGGAGCCCCGGGCCAGCTCCCGCAGCAACTCGAGCAGTTCCTCCTCGGAGTCCGCGATCGGGCCGACCCGGCGGCGTTCGCCGTCACCGTAGTCGAGCCATACCTCGTTGGGGCCCTGGATGATGATGTCCTCGACCCGTTCGTCGTCCAGGTACGGCTGGAGCCGGCCAGCTCTGAACAACAGGTCGTACACGGCGCGCCGCAGCGCCTCGTCTTCCTGCGGCGTCATCGCCTGGGCGTCAGACCACAGAGCGACCGCCTCGGCGATCCAGTTCAGGCAGCGCTGCTCCTCGCTGGCCCCGTCCATGTCGGGCTTGGCCTTGAGTAGTTCCTCGCGCTGCTTGGCGACCTGGGACGCGATCTCCCGGGCCACTCGGTAGTCGACGGTGGTATGCGGAACGGCCGTGCCGAGTACCTGCGGACTCGAGGCGGCACCGGCAGGCCGCGACGCGACGCTGGCCTGCTGCGCCCACTCCTGGGGCGGCGGAGCCACTGTGGGGTCAGGGTGTAGGGGCCTAGCGTGCATGGGTCACCTCCCCGCCTGCTGCACGCAGGCGTGGATCGAGACGGGCCCGGCGCATGGCGGCCCGCTGAGCAAGCAGCGCACTGCCCGTTCGGACGGCCTTCATCAGCGGCGACTTGGTGAAGTGGCGGGGCTGTTCGGCACCGTCGGACAGCACCCGGGCATCCTTCGGCGCGTACGGCAGGGTGGCGATCACCGGCACCTGCAGAACGCGCTGTACTTCACCTGCGGGATACGGGCCTTCGTTGACCATCAGCACGCTCACGTCGCCGACCCGCTCTTGAAGGGCACGTACCCGGCCCTCTGCGGCCTGCAGACAGCGCAGGGTGTTGCGGACCACCACGCACACGGCGTCGGCTTGCTCTGCCAGCACTCCGGAGGGCCCGTAGGCGCCGCGACGCCCGAGGTCGATGAGGACGTCGTGGCCGCTCTCCGCTTCGATGCCACGGAACATCTGCGCGAGGATCTTCCAGACCTGCCCCAGGCTTGCTGCCTGTGCGGGGTCGGTGATGCCGGGCAGCAGCAGCCGGTTGCGCGGGGATTCGGCTTTGCCGTCGTCGCTGCTGAGGTCGATCAGCTGCCGCCAGAACGCGTCGCTGAACTCGCCCTTGCGGGCAGCGACCGAGAGGTTGCGCAGCCCGTACCGGTCGCCGAGCGTGCCTTGTAGCAGGCCGTGCAGCACGGCTCCGCCGTCCGGATCGCACTCGGCCAAGATCATCCGCCGTCCCGCCTCCAGCGGCCACGACAGCAGCAGAGCCAGCGCGCTCGTGGTCACGCCGGGCGCGCCGCTGCAGCCTGCGAGCGCGATCACAGCCATCAGTTACCGTCCGGGGCAGCAAGGACCAGGCGCAGGGCGCCGGCCGCCTCCCACGCGGCGGCAGTTGGGCCGTCGGTAGCAGAGGTGGCGACGTCAACGACCACGATGCCCGTACCGGGGGCGGCGCCGGACGCCTTCACCACCCGGCCGTCGATGGTCTGCGGAGCAGCGTCGGACGTCTTGCCGGTATCTGCCGTGCCCTCGGCAGGGACGTGCACCAGCTGGACCTTCTGGCCCGGGACCAGCGCGGTGGCGGGAATCTGCTTGGGCTCCAGACCGACAGGCACCAGCTGCTCGCCGGCTTTGACGAGGTTGTCCTTCGTCACCTGTGAGGGGGTGAGGAGGGAGCCGGGCTTGAGTTCCACGGCTGCCCGCTTGCCCACCACTGACTTCAGGTCGTCGGCGCGCACCGCCTTGACGGCCGGGTCCAGGGCGATGGACGCCTTGCCGAGGTCGTCCTCGGTGAGGACCTGGCCGACCTGGACGTCCCGGACCACGGTCACGACATCCGTGCGGTTGCCGACCTGGAGCAGCAGGACGGCAACACCAGCGCCGCCGGCGGCAATCAGCGCCAACGACAGGGCGATGATCCCCGGGCGTCGCCTGCGGGCCGACACTCGGGGCGGCGCCACTGGTGTCGCCACGTGTCCCTGCGGGGGGAGGCCGTTCGGGGTTGTGCTTACTCGTTCTTCGGTCTTGCTCAACGTCTTTGTCCTTCCGGCGGCGTTACCTGACGACCTGGACTTCGCCGACCGCCACCTGCACGTTGGTCTGCCGGACCTCGGTGAGCTGGCCGGCCTGTCCGCCGCCCTGCCAGTTGATCGTCCACGTCGAGGTCGCGGTCACAGGGAACTTGCCGTTCTGGGCACCGGCCGAGGTCCTGGCGTAGACGTGTCCGCAGGTAGGCGACTGGGCCATGCCGTCGGATGACGTGTAGGGGGTGCCTGGCCCATTGCACGTAACGGAAGCACCGTCGCCCATCGTCCACACGATCTTCGATACCTTCGCCGTCGCAGTGACGGTGATGCCGCCTGCTGTGGCTGAGGCGGTGTTCGGGCCGTACGTCGTGGGGCTCTCCTTGACCCACATCCACATCGGGACACCCACGGTGTACTTCCCGGCCGCGCGCGGGCTGGCGATGTCCGGGCCCAGCAACGTCATGGAGTCGACCGCACGCTGAGCCAGCTTCCGAGGATCGACCTGGGGCACAGGAGGCTGACCTGCTGGGACGACGACGAAGCCGTCCGGGTTGCTTTGACCGCCGTCTGTGCACCCGTAGAAGTACAGGTCGTTCTTCTTCGGGTCGGCGCCCTTCCAGCCTGGCCATTCGGTCGGCGGCTTCGGATCGACCTTGGTGTACTTGCAGTCCGTCTTGCTGCCGCCACTGTCGCTGCCGTCTTGCGAGCCGCCCGCCTGCCCGCTGCTGCCCCCGGTTTCGTCCCCCACGTTCACGTTGACGCAGAACTTGATGACCTGGCACTTTCCGGCACCAACGTGGGGGTCATCGTGGGCGTGCGCGACACCCGCCGAGGCCAGGGCGAGGGCACCGGTGAGTGCGGCCAGGCGCCGAGCTAGCAGGGCTGATCTTGAGCGGTCAACTTCGTGACCATCCACTTCGTCCCCCACTTTTCAAGCGTTGCGGTGCTGACGTATTTGATGAGCCGCGTCGTGGGCAGCGGGACCTTCTTCTTCGAGGCCTTGTCGATCAGCGTCCAGTGCGTCGTGTCGATGCAGTCCGTCACCGTGGCCGTCGGAATCTTGGTGCTGGTCACCTTGACGACCTTCGGATGGATCAGCGGCTTGCCGACGGTTACCTGTCCAGCCTTCCGCATGACCTCAAGGTCGTGCTCGATATCGAACAGGGCCCTCAAGGTGGTGTTCTTCTTCAGGTCGGTGCCCGCCGAGGATGCCTTGCTGTAGGCCTTGGTCTGTGCATCCCAGGAGCTGGTGTACGCCGCGAGAACAGCGGCGTCGACGGCGTCGACAGTGGAACTGGGTGCTGGCGAGACAGCCGTAGAGGTAGAGCTGGGCTTGGACGACGTGTCCGCATCGTTGCCGCTACACCCAGCCAGCACCAGCAAACTTCCGGTGAGGAGCAGCGCGGTTGCGTGCTTCCGGGTGCGAACAGGGTCGTACTCGCGCCCCGCTGAGCGCTGCGGTGTAGCTTTCACGTTGCCTCCCCGTACGACGCGATGCGGTCGACCGCAACCCTCGGCCTCCGACGTGCGGTGGCCCAGAACCGCGGCCTGGTCCAACTGCGGTGATGCGTTTGCGTGATCGCAAGATTACGCATATGACAGCCAACTTCCCAGCTTGATACGTCAGTTCACTCGTACAACTCGGGACGTACCTGGTCACTTTCGGAACCGAAGGTCGATTTTTAGTTCTGTGTCTTCGCTCGTCGCGCCAGCACATCTCGGGACGTGATCGCCGGACCGAGCGGACCACTGCTGTGGGTGAGAACGAGATCTCCAAGCGCCGGTTATCCCGCGGCGGGCCCGATGGCGTCACCGGTCACCGGATGCCTCCCGCCTGAGCGCGTCTCGCGAGTGAGATGCGGGGTCAAAGTTCCGCCCACGAACGAGGCTCGTCGCCGGCCAGCGGCACCCACACCTCAGAGGTTGGGCTGTACTTGTCCAGGTCCTCCAGGACGGCCGCCCCCAGCGGCACCTCGCGGGCCATATCGGCCACGAGCGGGTGATGGGCGACCATGGCCTTGAGGTCGCTGATCCGGTTGTCCATTGCCTGACGCCCTGTGCCGGTCAGCACGAACAGAACCCGCGGGAACACCGGGTACCAGCGCAGCCAGCCGGGCCCGGCCGCTTGCCGCCGCCGGCCTACGCTCTGCGGCTCGTACGTCCACAGCCTCGCGTACTCGATCAGCTTTGCCGCCAGGCGCTCGCTGCTCATGGTGGCACGGTCAACCTCAACGAACGCGCGCAGCTTGCGCCGCTGTTGGCTGTCGATGAGCGTGTAGTGCATGACCGCGTCGGCGACGACCCGCTCTCCGTCGCCGATCGCGTGGAACACCTCGGGAGTCCAGTCCAGGTGGCCATGCTCGTCACCGCGCCGGCGGGCGTCGGCGACGAAGGCCAGGTGGGTGCGCAGGACCGTGAGGGTGTGCGGGGTTTTGAGTGAGGCGGCCGTCGCCGAGGTGATCGGATACGGCGGCCGGCCCCGCAGCGCGGGCCAGTCCCGGGTCAGGCGGGCGCCCTTCGGGGTGAGATACCAGACCCGGCTGCGATTGGACTGCGGTAGCACGACGAAGTCGACCAGGCGCTCGCCGAGCAGATCGTTCAGCCGTTCAGAGACCGACTGTCGGGAGCGGTCGGGCCGCAGCAGTACATGCAGCTGGTTGGTCGTCGCCATGCGGTGTTGGGCGAGCGTGGCCAGGAGCTGATGCTTGAGGGGCTCGACGGGGCTGGGCGTGAAGCCCCCCGCGGCACGCTCGGCGGTCGGGGCGGTGATCAGTTCCATTCGTTCTCCTTCGACAGGCGGACCGCGGCGGCGCCAGCAGGGGCGTGCGCGGCGAGGAAAGCGGCAACCCGGCCGAGCTGCTGGGCGGCGCGGTCCGTGAGCGCCTCCAGCGGGAGCGCCTGGGCGTTGGCCTGGGCGGCTCTCTCCAGCGCACCGGCCTGCTGAGGGCGGGCCTGGGCGGCGAAGACGTCGTCGAGATGGGGCCCGCGCAGCCGGACAGGCCCGACGCGGCGGCCATGCACGTTCATGGAGACGTAGTGCTCGAAGCGCTCCATGGTGGCGACCCGGTCCGGGCTGGGGTCATCGCCCCACTCGGCGGTGATCGGTGCGATCGCGGACTTCGACCCCGCGGTGGTGGCCAGCGTGGACGCGTTCTGCACCAGGGACAGACGCACCGGTTGGGGAAGGCGGGACACCAGCTGGGTCATGCCATGGACGTGGCACTTGTACTTACGCAAGTCCTCGAACATCGAGGCGATCGTCTCCGGGGCCGCACCAGTCAGGGTGATCAGCTCGTCGAAGTACGGGCGGAACGGCACCCGCTTCTCCTCCGGAGTATCACGCCGTGAACGCGCGGCCCGCAGCAGATCGCGGGCGAGCAGCGCGGTCAGCAGGCGGTCGGTGGGCCCGTTGCCACCTGGGCACACCCACACGATCATCCGGGAGTCCATCGCCGCGCGGATGTTGTAGACGCCAGCCGGCTGGCCGAGGAAGGCACGGGTGACCGGGTTGGCGGCTAGGCGGGCGATCGGGTTGAGGACGACGGCGAACGCGTCGGGCGGGAGAGTGGTGAACACCGACTGCCACCACGCGCGGGTCTCCTCGTCCAGTCGGTCCGCCACCGCAGCGAGCGCTGCCCTGCGGAGGCCGGCGTCGGTGAGCAGAGCCCGCACGTGGAAGATCGTGGCCTGGTCCTCAGGCCGGCCGGCCTGGCAGGCCGCCTCGTTGATGGCGACCAGCACGGTGAGCGCGGCGGTGAGGATGGTCAGTGCCCGCGGAGCGGTGGCATCGTCCCACGCCAGTGCCGCGGCGTAGGCGTCGGCGATCGCCTCGACGACCTCGTGCGCCGCCTGCCCGTGATGCATTCCGAGCGGATTCCACGAACTCACCCGCGGATTCGCACCCAGCCCGTTGAGGTCGACCAGCGCGACCCTCGGCATCAAGTCGTCGTGAGCCAGGTACGGCAGGGCCCGCGGCCAGGAGTCGCGGTGCGGGTCGACGAAGACCAGTCCGCCGCCGGCGTGGGCCCAGCCGATCGCCTGCGCCAGGGCACGCTCTGTCTTGCCGCCGCCCGCCTTGCCGACTCCCACCTCGAACAGAGTCTCCTCGGCGTAGGTCGCGACCAGCCGCTCGCGGCCGTCCGGGCCCCGGTAGATGCCCTGCAGCAGCAACTGGGGATCTCCGAAGGCGAAGGTCGGCAGGTCACCGGCGAGCACCGGCAGACGACAGTGCACGGTGGGGGGTTTGAGCAGGCCCGTCAGCTCCTCCAGCCTGACCCAGTTCGCTCGGGGCGGCTGGCAGTGCCCCAGCTCCCAGCGCCGCTCGAAGCCTTTCCGGGTGGGCCAGTGGTCGGCTCCGATCCGCCACGGCCCCAGCCGCCAGCCACGCATCGCCCACCTCGAGCGGCCACCGAAAACGTCCAAGGCGGCCTGCAGTTGGGCGAGCCGGGCCTGGGCGCGGCCCTCGGTGTTCGAGGCACACATCACCAGCAGCTGCACGCGCACCAGGTGCTCGTCCTCAGCGAGCTTGCCCAGCGCCTCGGCCGGCTCGACCCGCCGCGGCACCGGCGGCATCACCAGCCGCCGCCCCGCACCGGAAGCGGGCTTGTCCGAGAGCAGCTGCTGCAGCTGCCAGCCCAGGGAATCCTCGATACCAGAGGCGTCCTGCCGCAACCAGCGCGCAGCCCGCTGGGCCTCCCGGCGTTCCGACCGGCGCGCGGCACCCATCAGCTGCAGGCGGCGCGCCCGAAGCGCCCACTTGGGGGCTCGCTGGATGTCGAGCCGGATCTCGGCGAGGTCACCGAGCTCGGCGCGAAGGTCGGCAACGGCATCGACCAGAGGCTGCAGCGGATCAGGCTTGAGCGGCACCTCACGCAGCGGAGCGATGAGCTTGCCCCGAAGAATGAACTCCGCCCGCACGGTGTGCGCCCGCGGCTTGTCGACGATCGGCCGCGCCCGGTTGACGGTCACGTCCGGACCGAACGGCGTGATCGACAGCAACCTCTCACCACCCGCCGGGCCCTCGATCCGGTAGCGCAGCGGCGCACTGCCGTCTGCGCGCAACCGGATCTGCACCGCCTTCGACCGGCGGGGCGCCCACCAGGGCATGGCCGTGGACGCACGTGCGAGCTGGACACCGCGCCGGAAAATCTCCTCCAGACTCGGGTCGAAATGCCGGGTGGAGACGAGCTCCAATGCCATCCGCTGCGCCGAAGCCTTGGCCGCGAGCCGGCGTACCACCCACTCGCCAACCCCCCAGCACACGGCGATGGCCAGCGCGAGTACGTACCAGTGGTCATAGAGCCAGTCGGCGGCGTCAACCAGGCCGGTGACCAGGCTGAATACCTGACCAGCAGCCGAATCATCGGCACGGTCCGTCAGGTGCGGGGCTGAGGAGTCCACGTCGCTGCCCCCTTCTTCGAAGTCGTTCGGGTGAAGTGCCAGTTGCTGATGCGGAGGTCGGTGAAGGTGCCGCCCCGGTCCATGCCGGCCCACACCAGATGGACCACCGCCGTGTCCGGGCTGCCGTCCCGGCGGGCGATCGCAGCCTGGATGCGGAACCGCGCGGTGGCGAACGCCGGAGCCACCGCCTGGTGTGAGGCGGGGAACACCGTGGGCCACTTCGCGCGGCCGACGCCTGTGGCGTCCGCGCGCAGCAGCGAGCGGCCGGCGGCGAGCAACTCCCGTTCGTCGCCTGCGGGAAGGTCGGCGGGCCAGGACTCCTCAAGGGAGCGCTGGATGGCCCGGTCGCCAGCCGGTCCCTCGCCGTGGGGCGGAAGCGCAGGCTCGGGGGCCGACGGCGTCGACGACGCGGAAGTTGATGCCGGGGAAGGCGGCCTGGGGCCGGCAGGCTGCCTGGCGGGGGGCGTGGCAGCCGTTGACGGATCCGTGGCTGCGGGGGCGGCCGACGCCGTTGCCGGGGCCGGCGGCTGGCCGTGCGGCACGCCCAGCAGGGAGACGCCACCGATGACGGCGAGGATGACGGTGCTCAGCGCCAGCAGCCGCGGAGAGCGCGGGGTCGTGGTCACAGCAGACGCGCTCCCCCCGCATAGCCGGACATGGCGTTCACTGAGTCCAGCCGGACGACGGTGCCGGGGCGGGCGGCATTGATCATTTGACCGTCACCGGTGTAAATGCCGACGTGATAGATCGTGGAATCGCGTCCGGGGGCATAGGCGTAGAAGACGAGGTCGCCCGGTTTGAGGGCGCCCGTGCCGAGGCTGGCGGGGATCCGCCGGCCACGACCGGCCTGAGCGGCCGCGGTGCGCGGCAGGCTGATGCCAACCCTGGCATACGCGTAGGTTGTCAGCCCCGAGCAGTCGAAGCCCTTGACGCTCGCACCGCTCTTGCCGCTGGGGGAGCAGCAGATCCCGTACGACGGGCCGCTCGCGTTGCCACCGCCCCATGAGTAAGGCACACCCTGCTGAGCGCGTGCGGCCTCGATGACGGTGCGGACCTTCCCGGACACGCTCTTCAGATCGGGGCCCTTGGCGGCCGCCGTGTACTGGTCGATCCACCCCAGCACGTTCGACACGTACTCCTCGGAGTGGTTGTACTGCAGGATCGCGGCCGCCAGTTGCGATCGTTTCATCAGGTCACGGCCGCCTCCGCAGAGGTAGACCGCGGCGCCGAGGGCGGCGTCGTCAGCGTTCTGCGGGTCGGCGATCTTGTCGCCGTTGCCGTCCTTGCCGACTCCCTCCCAGGTGGAGGGCAGGAACTGAAAGGGGCCGACCGCGCGCTCCCCATTCGCGGTGCCATCCCACTTGCCGCCGTCCGTGTCGGGGACGACCGTGGTGTTGCCGCCTTGGCCGGAGCCGTTGAGGAGCACCCCGTAGATCTTCGGACGGATGTCGCCGTTGTCGGCGATGTTCCTGCCGATGGCGTGGTTGGACTCGACCTTGGCGACCCCGGCGAGGATCGGCCAGCGCATGCCCTGGCACTTCGGCGCGTACTTCCCGACCTGCCGCACCGCCTGTTTGTAAGCGGTCAGCATCCGAGCGGGGATGTCGGCGGCGCTGCCGCCCTCGGCGATTCCGCCGTCGTCCTGCTCCCGCGCGCCTGCCTTCAGCGCGACGTACGCGCTGATCGCGTTGCCGACCGGTGCGGCACAGCACACGGCAGCGAACATCAGCAGAACCACCATGCACCCCCACCGCCTCACGCGACGTCCCGGCGGCTTCACTCGTCCTCACCGTCCTCGTCGCGCCGCTGGGCCCGCTCCCAGCGCAGGCGTTCGGCCTCCGGCGCGGTCCTGCGCATCAGCTCCTGCATCCGGGCCCGCGCCTCCTCACGCGCTCGGGTACGGGCGCTCCTGCCTCCGGGGAGAACGGGGCCGCCCAGATCGGCACGAGACCGCGGCGCAGGGCCTTCCCGGCGCGAAAGCGGTTCCGGTCCTGGCGTTGCCGACGCACCGCCCGACGGCGCGGTCGGCCGCGCCGGGGCAGAGGCCGGACGCCCCGAAGGACGACCGGACGGCGCAGGCGTTGCCGGGCGGGGAGCAGCAGCCGGAGTGGCTGCGGTCGGCAGGCGGCGGCTGGCAAACGGGCCGGGGCCGCCGCGGTCGTCGGTGTGCTCCCGCATGACGCGGGAGACATGCCGCCCTGCGTCGGCCCAGGCACGGCCGTCCTCGCGCACGGTGTTGCCCCACACGCGCACCTGCTGGCGGGCATCCTGGGAGTAGCGCGAGGCCCCCGACCGAGCACGGCGCACATTGGCCGGCAGGCCGACCGTCGCCCCGTACGCCGCCCGGCCGCCGCGGTGCAGGATGCGGTAACCGCGGAAGCGCACCAGCCGGTTGTGGGCCCGGGTCGACAGCAGCGTGCGATCGGTGTTCTGGTCGTGCAGCACCTGGCCGGTGCTGCGGTCGACGACCTGCCCCTGCTCGTTGCGATACCGATCGGGCGGCCCAGAGGGGCGACGCGGCCCTGTGCCGCCAGGACCACCGTCCCCGCCGTCCGACGGGCCACCCGCACCCAGGTCCCCGTCGGCGGTGGGCTTGCGCCACTTGGCCAACTGCTCCCTATCCGGACGGCGCCCGATCAGCAGCCAGTGCGCGCCCAGCCCGCCGAGCCGCGCGCCCAGCCCGCCCACGGCCGCGGCCGCAGTGAGCGGGGCCAGACCGCGGCCGGCCTCGGCGGTGGCATCGGCCAGGATCCCGCCGGTGTTCACCGGCATGCCCGCACCGTCGAACAGGGACGTGAGCGCGCCCATCAGCCGCTGACGGGTCCCGAGCCCCCCGAACCTGCCGCCACCCGCGCCGGCGAAGGCACGCAGCCCTGCGCCGTACCCGCCCATCGTGGCAGGGGAGTTCATGGCGAGTGCGGCGCCGAGCTCGGAGGTGTCGCCGGGCATGTGGGTGCCGCCGACCTTGGCGTAGCGCATGCGCATGGCCATCCGCCGACCGAAGGAGGTGATGGATGTCAGGAGCCTGCGGTGCCCAGCGGCTCCGGCGATGGCGAGGACATCAATCAGCAGGATCCGCTCCACCATCAGGTCGGGCCCGTTCGTGATGGTGGCGTCGACTGCGATCCCGAAGAACGGGATGAACGCGCAGATTGCGACCACGGCCAGAACCGCGATGCCCCACAGGGACAGCCACTTCCACACGCTCTGACGTGCGGGACCGGGCAACATCCCGGCGACAAAGGTGACGCCACCCGCAGCCGCGGCCGCCACGCAGACGCCCTGGGTACCCAGGAGCACGATCGCGCTGGAGAGCAGCATGCCGCAGATGAACAGCGCCGCGATGAGCAGCAAGGCGGCACCGCCGACCCGCCACCAGGTCGGCTTCTCCGCGTACGCGGCACAGGACTTTCCGACCGGGCCGGCTCTCTTCATATCCTCGAGAAAGGCGGCGAAAGCCTGGTCCTCGTCGGTGATGACCGCGTTCCGGGCGTTCAGCAGGTCGTCGCCCGATGTCAGGGACGGCAGGTTGTCCCTGACGGGCAGACCTTGGTCCCTTTCGCAGTATTTCTTCGCATCACCGTGGATCAGGCTGCAGGTGTCCTCGGCCTTCTTCCTCTGCTCACAGGTGGACCGCATGGGCGGCGTGAGCGAGTCGCAGTCGCCGTTCGCAATGTCGCGGTCGGCGCTGTACCAGCCAGTGATCCACCTCAGGTGGACCGCGTAGGCCTTGGCATCGGAAGGCTTGGACGGATCGAGGATGCGCCCGTATTCCAGCAGCATGAACGGCTTGACGACCAGTGCGTTGGTGATCGAGTCCTGTAGGGGGCGGGCTACGTCCTCGGCGGTGACCGGTTTTTCACTCGCCCGCTGTTCGCACTTGATCTCCGCGCTGCCGGCCATGCCGTCGCAGGGGCTCTTGCTGCCGACCTTCCCGCCCCAGTTGTACGAGTTAACCGACTGCTGGGCCACGCCAGCAGCCACCTGCTGCGCCTGACCGAGCGGGCCCTCCTGGGCGAGGAGGTAGTCGGGACGGACGAACGCGGACGCCGCGAACGCCGCGATGAGCAGCGTCAGAAAAATCTCGCCAAGACCACGGCCGACACGACCCCGCACAATCATGAAACCGGCAAAGACGAACGCCCAGGCCAGCAGCAGGCCCTTCAGCCCGAGGGTGTCGACGACGATGTGGTTGTAGGTGTCGGCGGCCTGCTGGGCCGGACGGGTCAGAATCTTCAGCAGCGGGAAACGCAAGGCCATCTCGACGGACCACCCGGCCAGCCCGACCAGCAGTCGGATCAGCGTGAACAGTCCCGACAGAGCGAACGCCAGAGCCTGGGACTTGAAGGCGACGATGGAGCCGCCCTCCGCGTCCAGCTCGTATGAGTTGATCGGCACCCCCTCGGAGGAGGTGATGTTCAGCGGAGCGAGCAGGTCGCCGGTCTGGCTGTTGCTGCTCGCCGCGTACACCACTTGGGTGTTGACCAGCAGGAACACCCCGGTGAGCAGCACTACGAATCCGGCTGAGCGCAGGGTGCCGCGGTCTGGACGAAACATCGTCAGCCCCGCCTCTGCCCGGCTACGCGCCGGCGCCGCCAGATCACGAGCGCGGCCAGGCCGGCTCCGGTGGGCACTAGCCGCCAGGTCGCGTCGGCAGGGTGGTGTCCTGAGGCGGTGGCGGTGGAGCCGCGCTCGCAGTACGCCTTGGCGCGGCCCGTGATGGGTGCGCATCGGTCGTGGTGGCCGGGATGGGAGTCGGCGGTGAAGGCTTGTCCGGTGTGCGGCCACCACTCTTCGGGTACGCCGACCTGCAAGGCCAGCACCAGGACGCTGGCGGCCACGGTGATCACGGTGAGGATGCTTGAAGCTGCGGCGATGCGCCGGGAGCGGTCCCAAGAGGAAAGAGTCATCGGCTGTATTCCTTCGGACGGGCATCAGCGGCCTGGCCTGCGATGGGCGCAGACGTGGTCTGCGAGTCCGGGCTCGTGCGTCCTCCCGGTGTGGTGGTGATGGACGAGGCGATGCGCGGGATGCGGGGGATGACGGTTTTGACACGGCCGGTGTTCTGCCGCGGGCAGGTCAGCAGGAACTCCCCTTCCCGGCCCTTGTGCCCGACCGGAGACAGGCCGGTGGTTACCAGCCGCACCAGCTCTTCGTTGTTCGGGTCGAGCCCGATGAACTCCAGACCGCGGCGGGCTCGCTCACGGTCGGCGGTGCGGGAAAGGGCCCGGTAGGCCATCAGCCCGCGGTCCGGGCCGAGTTCCAGAGCGTCATGGGATGCGCCCAGCAGGCCGGCGCCGTGCTTGCGTCCGTCGTGAAGGATCTCGTGGACCAGGGCCGTGCCCTCGGCCGAGCTGGTGAGCCAGTACAGCTCGTCCAGTACCACCGCGGTGAACCGCTCGGGTTCCTCGAACGCGGTCTGCCGGGCGATCGCGGCGATCAGGTAGAGCACCGCGCGGCCGATGAGTGCTTCCAGTGGCTGCTGGTGCAGGACTTCGGGTTTGTCGAACGCTGCTTTCGGTGGCAGTTTCAGACCGGTCGTGGTGATCACGATCATGTCGGACGTGCTGGAAGCGTCCAGCCGCACCGGCGGCAGGCTCGGGTCGAAGACCATCCGGGCCAGGGTGTTGGTGGCGACGACGCGGATGAGGCCGGCGAGGGTGGCGGCCGCGTCCTGCCGCTTGCCCGTTTCACGGATGGCCATCTTCTCGAGGACCTGTAGGACGCGGTGCATGGAGGGGGCGTTGTCGAGGGCGGCCTGCTCGACAGCGTGGTGGAGGACTTCGCCGCTCGTGCTCATCGGGCCGATGCCGAGTTGCAGGGTGAGGTAGGACAGGGCGTAGTGCCGTCCCTCGGGTCCGGCGAACATCCGAAGTGGGTCGATGGACACCTCGGCCTGGGCGGCGTCGATGATCTGGACACGGCCTTTCGCGGCGGTGCGGGCGAAGGTGGCCCATTCGCGTACGGGGGTGCGGTCGATGCAGATCGCGCAGCCGCCGCGCGCCCACACCGCTTCCGCGATCAACTTCTGCAGCACGCTCTTGCCCGCGCCCAGATCCCCCACGATTCCCATGGATGCCGAGGCGTCGACCTTGGGCGCATCAGCCACGTTGATCATCACGGGCCGGGTAGTGCCGCAGTCCAGGTCGATACCGAGGAACATTCCGTTCGGATCGCCGACTTCGGCCGCGGTGAAGGCACCGGACAGCGCCCAGTCCTCGCTGATCTGGTGCTGGGTGAACTCGCGTACGATGCCGGGCCGTACCGTGCCAGGCAGGCCCAGGGTGAACAGGGCCTCCTGCAGGCCGGCCGGGCGTACGGCGCGGTAGTCGGCACCCGCCAGCAGCGCGGCCAGCGCCCGCGCTCTCGCATCGCAGACGGCGGCCGTCGGTCCCCACACCGTCAGCACAGTCACCGACTGCACCTCGACCTCCACGGATGTGCGGGACAGGCGGGCATCCAACTCACCCAGGTCCCGGGCGGCCTCAGTGAGCGAGGCGGGCATGCCGGTCGGACGGGCGTCGTACTGGTCGGCCTGGTCGATCAACTCCGTCTTCTTGCGGCGCACCTGGTCGCGGGCCTTCTCCGCGGGCACGAGGGTGAGGTCGACGGTGTAGTCGACGGGAAAGGCGAGCGTTTCCAGCTGGGCGAACAGATCAGCGGCGTCCTGGTTGACGGCAGGCGGGCACTCGGCCAGCGCCAGCTGCGCCTGGTAGCCCACTCCTGCGTCGGACTCGATCTGCAGCCAGCGCCGGCCGAGCGGCGAGCCGGTATTCGCTCGCCACCAGGCCGTGCGGCCCGACCGCGTGATGCTGCCCGCGCCCTTGAGCTCGTCGACATCGTCGAGGTCGGGATCGATGCCGCCTTCCTGGAGACGGACCTGGCCCAGGTCGGCGTAGCTGGGGGAGCGCAGCACACCGTCCTGGATCTGCCCGCCATACAGCTCGCTGGTCTCGGCCTCGGTCAGCAGCGGCTCTGCCAGGCCGCGGTGGAGAGCGTGCTGGATCATCCACACGATTTCCGCCGGGCGGGCCGGGCGGAAGGCGATCCCGCCCGCGAGCGCGGCCTCCACCCTGGAGGCCTGCTCGCGGTAGGCGCTCACCTCGCGCCGTGCCACCGGTGCCGGGCGCATGCCCAGCATCGGCGCAATCTCGGCCCACGCCGCACCGAGTGTGGCCGACACCTGCATGCCGCCTGCCTCGGGCTGCAGAGGCACGGCCAGCCACAGGGTGCGGCGGTGCATCTCCTGGTCGTCCAAAAGTTCCAGGGTGGCCTCGACGTTCTCCACCCACGGGTGCCGGCCCGCACCGGGTGCGTGCTCGGCCGGCTCGAGGCCCTCGATCATCTTGAGGGCGATCTCGCCCGGGTCGATCTGTGCGCACAGACCGAACAGCCGCGGTGCCCCGGACAGCGACCGCACCAGATGTGTGATCTTGGCGAGCTGTTCGTCGCGGACTGCCGTCGGCACGTACGTGCCCTGGACGGTCTCCTCACGCTGTCCCTGCGCGTCGGGGCCGGGGTGCAGGCGGTATACGGCCCACACGCTGCCGTGCGTCGACCACACCAGGTGCGCGGCGATGTGACGGATCGGAACCCTCATCGCGCACCCCCGTGCCGGGCGAGCGCGAGGAGCTGCTGCACACCCGAGACCGGATCCTCGGCCACGGCAGCAGCGACCGGCTGCGGGCGGCCGGGCACGGACGAGCGGGCTGGGGCCGGATTCGGTTGCGGCGCCCGGGCTGGACGTCGCTGAACCGCGCGCGAGGGAGCGGCCTGCGCAGCGAGGCCGGGCGTGTGGGCGTCCTCGATGGTGAAGCCGCCGAGCAGCGGGTGGGCAGCGCGATCGCGGGCGGCCCGGCCACCGATCCGCCCTCCCCGGGGCTGCCAGACGAGCAGCACCCAGCCCAACGCGGCCTGCAGCGGCGCACGGCCACGGATCTTCGGCCGGCGCACCGCCCAGATGGCCAGCACCCACGCCACGATGGGCAGCGGGAACATCCACGACCACCAGCTGATCGTCTTGATCAGCAGGAAGCCGCCACCGACGGCGAGAGCGATCTGCGCGGGCGTGTAGGGGCCGAGGGGGATCTTCCAGTCGGCGACCTTGCCCAGCACCCAGGGGTGGCGACGGGCTGCGGTGTAGAAGCGGCCCATCCGCGCCGCGGCTGCCGCGCTCACAGCCGGCCTCCGACGCCCGGGCAGTGGTCAGGGGAGGAGGGGAGTTCGGACTGGACGATGCCGGGGACGGCGGGTGCGCCCTTGGCCGGGTTCTTCACCTCATCCACGAACATGTTCGCCAGACTGTCCCGGGAGTTGTACAGCCCGAGCGCGATGATCATCAGCAGCAAGGCGCCGATCCCGGCCTTGAGGCTGAACTTCTGAACCATGATGACGACGACCAGGCAGATCAGACCCGCCTGCAGCCCCTTGGTGGCCCAGTCCTTGAACATGTTGATCCACGAGGTGCCGAGGTCGTCCAGCTGCCCGGCGAGCATGAAGCTGTGCACCGTGTTCACCGCGCACCCCCCTCCTGGGCAGTCCCGGACTGAAGCGCCGCGACTTCCCACCGCCCAGAGCGGGCCTTGAGCGTGAGCTCGTAGGCCAGCGGCCACCGGCCGCCGGCATCCCGGGCTTCCACCGAGGCCAGGACGTGCACCGTCGTGCCGTCGGCCGGTACCTTCTCGGCGGCCGCGGCCTCCTCGGTGGCCGATACCTGCTGGACGGTGACCGCCGGGTACGGGGCGGGGGAGACCCGCGCCAACGTCACTCCGGGCGCGAGGTAGCGGTCGACCTCTCCGGCACCCGTCAGGTAGGCGGCGAGGAACTCCCCGATGGCGGAGGACAGACCCCCCTCGGGGACCGTCACGCCGTAACGCGACTTCGGCACCGCGGCGCGGGCCGGACCGGCCACCACGCCGGGCGCACCGGTCACCGTGAACGAGGTGCCCGCGTCGTCGGCGACCACCGGCACGGCGTAGTACCGCACGGAGCCGTCGGCGTACTGCGCAGCCACCGTCACCGACCACGCCTCGCCACCGCGCTGCGCAGTGCGCACCGCCGTCACGGACTGCGGCGCCGGGTGCGCATCGGAGGCGAGGTCGGGCAGGTCGACGCCCGGCGCCATCGACTGCGCAAGCCGCGCCTGCGCACTCGTCTCGTCGCCGGCGCTGCTGTGCAACCAGGCGTTGAGGAACAGCTGCGCATAGCCGCTCGGATCGGCGGTGGCCGCGGCGGTGCGCACCGCCGCGGTCTTGGTCGGCGTAGCCGCCTGGACCGTGGTCGGGGTGGAGGCGACGGCGACGCACAGGGCGATGGGGCCGGCCGCGATGGCGGTCAGCACCGCTACCCGCGACAGGCGTACCCGGCGCCGCATCGACTCCAGTCGGGCGCCCGCCGCCATCGGAGCAGCTGCCTCGCTGTCCGAGGCCTGCTTGCCAGGGGACATGGTCAAACTCCCAGGTCGGAACTGGATGTTGCAGACCTTGAGAAAACCCGCCGGCCCCGACCCGACCACCGACCACCAGACCCCGACCAAAGTCACGATGGGGATACGAAGTCCGTGGTCGGGGTCATGGTCGGTCCGACCACAGGCCCAACCATGGCTGGCCGTAAGCGGACGATGGGACATCGTGGCCCGTCAACGGTCGTCTAACTCGGCGACCGTGGATGCCACGTGACGTTCGCCCAACCCGCCCCCCGGTGATGCGCAGACGGCAGCTCCCAGGACGCTGTCAGGCGCGTGCGCAGTGCCCATCCGGGATCTGCCAGCGGAAGCACAGGAATCACGGGATCGATTGCGCAGCCTGACCACGCATGCGGCTGCGCAGGGTCCTCGGCCGGTTGCGCAGGGCCGGTTGCGCACGGCCCGTTGGCCGCTGCGCAGTCGGAGTGCACGACTCGCTTGTGACCCGAGCAAGGCGCGCTGATACCCCGGCCCGCGACGGCGGCCGGGGCATCAGCGGTCCAGGCGAAGCCCCTGCGCAGTCAGCAAGTGAGCGCAGTGGAGGGAGCTGGTCGGCCCGACCATGAGCCTGACCACGGCAGCTAGATGCTTTCTGTTGCCGGATCGTGATCGATGGTCGGGGCTCATGGCCGTCAGCCTGGTCGGGGCCGGCGGGTGAGCTGTCTGCATGGATCGCTGGTACGCCCGCGCCCCCAGGCCCGAGGGCCGCCCCATCCCCATGGGCCTGGCGCGCTGCCCTGGCCACCACGTGCGGCCCGGTTCGGGAACACGGCGGTGAGCCGTCTTGGGGCAGGGGTCCGCCGAGGCGTCATGGCGGGTGATCAGTTCACCCAGATCGCCAATGGCCTGTTCCGCGACAGCCGGTTGTCCTACAAGGCGAAGGGGATCTTCGGGTATGTCAGCACGCACCGGGACGGCTGGCAGGTCACCGTCGCAGACCTGGTCTCCGTAGGCCCGGATGGGCGAGAGGCGGTCCGCGCCGGCCTCAAAGAACTCGAGCGGTACGGCTACCTCATCCGTGAACGCCTGCGGCGTGCGAACGGGACACTCGGCGAGGTCGTCTACGCGATCACCGACCGCCCCGCCGCCACCCTCGACGTCGCCCTGCTGGAAGCCACCTCCACCCTCGCCATCGCAGACGAACACGATGCCGGCTTCGCAGCGGGCATCCGGCGCGGGGTGATGGCGGGCGATCAGTTCACCCAGATCGCCAACGGCCTGTTCCGCGACAGCCGGTTGTCCTACAAGGCGAAGGGGATCTTCGGGTACGTCAGCACCCACCGGGACGGCTGGCAGGTCACCGTCGCCGAACTGGTACGCCGCGGCCGCGAAGGGGTCGACGCGGTCACCACAGGCCTCAAGCAGCTGGAGCGGCACGGATTCCTCTACCGCACCCGCGAGAGGAACACCGACGGAACGCTCGGCCAGGCGCTGTACTTCATCACCGATCTGCCCGCCCTGCACAACCCCAGGTCGCAGCCAGAGTCGGGTTTTCCAGGATTGGATGAGCCTACGTTGGCTGATCCCGGCACTAAGAACACCAACAGAAAGAAGACCAAGAAGCAGAAGACCAGCCCCCTCCGTCCATGCGGTCGCAGCGGCGCCGCGCCGGAACCTGGACGGAAGGACCAGCCGGCAACGCAGAAGCCTCTGCCGGCGCCGCCCGCTGCGGATGAGATGCACCCGGGCATCCGACTGCTGCTCGACCTCGGGGCACAACGCCCAGAGCTGCTGCTGACCGGCAAGGCCCTCACCGATCAAGGCCGCGTCGTCACCATGATGCTGGAAGCCGGCTGGAGCCGTGAGCAGCTGCTGCACGTCATCGCCGACCGGCCCTTGCCCCACCCGGTACGGACCACCGTCGGCGCGATCATCGCAGCCCGACTGCGTGCCGCTCAGGCCTACCCGCCGCCCGCGATCGTGGCCGATCACCACGACGCACCCGCCTGGGACGACCCACCGCCGCGGCGGCCCGCCGAGTCCGCCGCCGCGCGCACGGTGAGCGAGGCCCTCACCTACCGGGCCCTTGTCGAATGCACTGGCTGCGGCGTGCCCGGTACCGCTCCCGGCGAAGACCTCTGCCCTGCCTGCCTCGGCTGGCCGCTGTGCCGCACCTGCCCGGGCCCCACTGCCCGGCGTGCCCACCCCGACGGCGACGGCCGCTGCACCACGTGCGCCTCCGCCCTGACACACCCAGAAGGAAGCAGCCCGTGACCGACACCCTCCGCCCCCCCACCCACCGCCGGCGCGCACCACGAGCGTCCCTTCCCCCAAGATCCGGGGCGCTGGAAGAAGGAACACTCCCGCGCCCTGCGCACCGGCCACATCCGCGACCACACCTGCTCGGACGCCTGCGAACTCGTCCTCGTCTACGAGCGCACCGGCTGGGGCTGGTTCGCCTGGACCATTCCCGGCGACGGCAGCGCGCCCGAGACTCCCCATCAGATCGGGGTGCTCACCCCGGCTGCGACCCGCGCACAGCGCCTGGCCCTGCTCTGGCTGACCAGGCGTCCCGCCCAGCGCATCGCCCTGGCATCCGTTCCCGGGTCCTTGCTCTCCGGCGCCGCCATCGCCCTCATCAGCCTGGCCGTCGGCCTGTCCGCCCTCGCCCAGGCCATCCCCGTCCACGTCGTCCTCCCGCCGATGCTGCTCGCCCCCCTGCGGAGCACCTGCCAGGCCGACTCGACGCCCGGGCCCGCGAACACGTCCGCAGCGTCGAAGGCGACGATGCCGTCCGCTACCTGCAGCGCTTCGCAGCCCTGCAGACCTACCTCGTCCAGGCCTCTGCGGGCAGCGACCGCTACGAACTGCGCCGCTCCGCCGAGATCGGCCACAACATGCTGTGGGACGCCGCGGACCTGCTCCAGACCCGTGGCACCCACTCGGCCTCAGCCTGGCTCAGCGACCGCGAGCGGCTGATGCTCCAACTCGCCGGTCAGGTCACCCAGCTCATGAAACGCACCGCCGCCGAGCACGGCACGGCCGACGCGGGCCAGCACCACGGACCCGTGCGGCCACTGGGCCCGCACCCGCTAGGCGTCCGTCCGCTGACACACCAGCTCAAGTCCAGTACAGGCCCGCTGAAGGGAGCCCTCCTGATGCCCCAGACCGAACCCACCCCGGCTGTTCGCACCACGAACGTCTATCTGCTGTTCGCGCACGAGCCGTACTACCCCGGCCCCGGAAACCAGGAGATCAACACCACGGTCGTCGCCGCCGGCTCACTGCTCCACCCGCAGGTGCTCCAGCCCGACGGCGCCCGGATCCACGACCTGCTCACCCAAGGACGCCGGCCGGGCGAGATCATCCCGCTGGCCACCCTCACCCACGAACTGAACGGCGGCGCCGACTGGCCGACCGTCGGTGACTGGGAGCGCGTCACCACCGACCTGGTGCAGCTCGTCCGCTCCGGGCACTGCGATGCCCTCAGCCTCGGCCTGCCAGAGATTGCGCGCGCCCTCGTGTGCATCGGCCCGCACGGCCACGTGCGCGCCTTCGACGCCGCAGCCAACGAATTCACCTACGGTCCGACGGAGCGTGCCGCGGTCCTGTCCGAGGTCGATGTGTTCCTCACCAGCCTCGCGACTGAGCGCGATCTGTGGCCCGGCGACGGCCTGCTCCACCCGCGATTCCCCAGTGCCTGACCTCCAAGAATCCCTGCCCAAGGCTGCTGTCATAGCAGCTCGTAGGCTGGCGGGCACCGCGCGAGCACCTGCTGCATCGCCTTGTCCACCGGTGCGAGCACTGTCCATCTCACGGTGAACGCCGACGCCCCAGGCCGATGGCCTGGGGCGTCCTGCCGGGCTCTGCCTAACGTTCGCGCAGCAGGCTCAGCGGGAGGGGCCGGCTCTCGCTGCCGCGGCGGGCACGCAGGATGCTGACGTCGCCGAGCAACTTGCGCAGTTCCTCCTCCTGCTTCTCGGCGTAGGTGTACCGCTCGGGCAGGACCTGCAGAAGGTGCTTTCACTGGCGCTGACCCGCGCGCACACACGTGCCCCCGCAGTTGTTGTGGGAGAAGCCGAGCTCGTACATGCGGGGCGGTGCGACGCCCAGGGCCCGCGCCTCGTCCAGGAGCTGCTCCTTGGCCCGGGCCGGCTCCCACTTCCCGCACAACGGGAAGCGCGCGCCCCAGGGCTTCCAGTTGCGGACGATCGCCGGGATCCGCGCCCGGTCACGCGGCGTATTCTCGATCCCCACATACACCAGCGTGTCGGCGGGGCCGGCATGCTCCACCATCCACTCCCTGCACGGCACCTGCTTGAGCAGACGGGTACAGGGCGCCAGCCGGTCGTTGCCGAGGAAGCGGACGTCGCGGAACACCTCCCAAGGGGTGCGACCGTCGGCGACCTTCGTCAGCGGAACGCCGAGAAGCCGGCTGCTGTCGTCGGCGAACCTCCACAGGTCGTCGTCCTCGATGCCTGTGTCGGCGATCAGAAGGGTGAGGTTGCGGGTGCCGTACCTCCGTGCGACACGGACAGCGACGGCGAAGGACCCGATGCCGCCGCTGAACTGGACGACGTGCCGCCGGACGGTGAGGGGACGGCGGCCGCGGCTGGTCTTCCGGGGCATGAGCGGGGCTTCCTCTCGCTAGGTGAGTCGGTGGCGCCGTCGGTCAGGCGTTGCCGCGCCTGAAGGACGGGGGCGGCGGCCCGGGATCAGAGGGCCGGACCGCCGCAGTTACGGGACGGATCAGGCAGCCAGGGCCAGACTCGGCAGGAGCCGTTCCCCCAGCCAGCGCGCGGCGTTGACGCTGACCGCGTTGCCGATCTGCAAGATCGCCTCGGTCTGGTTGCCGAGGATGATGTAGTCGGCGGGAAAGCGTTGGACCTGCTTGAGCTCTGCCACCGAGAGCATGCGCAGGGTGCAGTCCTCCACCGTCAGCGCCGGGATGACCAGTGAGTGGTGCGGCTTGGTCGCCACCGTGGTCAGCGGCTCGGCGGTGGTGCGGGGGGCGCCCTTGCGGCCGATCGGGATGATCAGCGCGTGGTGGCGACCCTGCGCGGCCAGTGCGGGCACCGGCCCGCTGATCGGCAGGGCGGTGCCGTGCCTGCGCAGCATCACGATGTACGGGTCAGTGCCGAACCTCTCCAGCCCCATCGCGATGCGGGCACGGGTCGACGCAGCGTACGGGGTGAACTTCTTGCGGTCGGGCCGGCCGTCACCCACGCGCTGCCCGGGCAGGCTCCAGTCGATGACGTCCCCGACCGGGCGGGTCACCGGTGCCAGCTTCAGGTGTCCGCACGCCCGGTTGGGGCAGCGGAAGTCGTACTGTTCGCCCCACTTGCCGATGCGGCGCGCCTTCGGGTTCTTCCACACCTGGTTGGCCAGCGCCGGCCCGCACTCCGGGCAGACCGCCTCCGGCCGCACCCGCAGATCCGGCAGCGGGAGGCCCTTGCGCGTGAACACGATGTAGATGCGGTCGCGCAGCTGCGGCGGCAGCAGGTTGTCCCCACCGCCCAGGTGTGCTGACGAGGCGTTGACGATCTGCACGTTGTAGCCGAGCAGCTCCATGCCGCGCAGCCACCAGTCGAACAGCTCCCAGTCGGTGGCGAACTCGGCCACGTTCTCGACCAGGACGGCGTCGGGCCGGTGCAGCTCGGTGACCGCCAGGACGTCCAGCGCGGAGGCCCTGGTCTGGACGAAAGTTGCTGCCTTGGCGCCGTCGTCCGTGCCGGTCAGGCTCAGCCGTTCCTGGCCGCGGTAGCGCTTCCTGCCGCCGGCCTTGCTGGCCTCCGTACACAGGATGGACGCCCAGTACACCCGGGCGGACGGCAGGTTGCGCTTGTCGTAGGTGTGGATGTCCTCGCACTTGTGCTCGGCGTGCGGGTGGTTGGCACGGTGAGTGGAGACCGCGACCGGGTCGTGGTTCATGCCCAGGAGCAGGCGGAAGCCCGCCTCCTCCAGACCGCGGCTGCTTCCGCCGCAGCCGCTGAAGAGGTCGACGAACGGGATGAGCCCCAAGGCGGCCTTGAGGCGGGCCAGCTCGCCTGGCGGGAGAACCGGTGCGTAGCGCAGCACTGCTGCCTCCTTCATGAGTCGAGTCGGTGAGGCCGTCGGCCGGGCGTTGCCGCGCCCGGCCGACGGAAGGAATGGATCAGGAGCCCTGGGCGAGTCCCCGGGTGTGCGGCTGCTGGGGTTCGTTCGTGAGGACGGGCCCGCCGCCGTGCGCGTGGGCGCAGTCGAGGACGGCGGCCGTCAGGGCTGCGGTGTCCGCGGCACGGGCCAGGCCCTGGCGCGCGGAGCGGTAGACCTCGACGGAGGCGCCGTTGAAGTCGTCCCACGCGGCGAGCCAGCCGCCATGGCCGTCGGCCATGCACTGGGAGCCGGGTGCCTGCACGACGGCGGGCGTGCGGCTGATGGTCATCTGCGATCCGTCGGCGAGGGGGACGCGCAGGTGCGTTCCCGCGTTGTCGTGGACGGGGATCCAGTACAGGCCCGCCGACTTCAGCTGTCCCACGAGCGAGGTCGCGTCATCGTCGGGCAGGTCGGCGAGCTGCAGCTCACGCGTGTAGTGGGTAAGCGTGATGTCGAGGATCCGCAGCGTGGAGACGTCGACACGCACCGCCTGGGCGCGCTCTTGGTTCTTGGCGGTCCACTCGTAGAAGGAGCGGACGTCGTCGCCGGTAGGCAGAACGGCGGGGCCGAAGCCCGTCAGTGAGCCGTCCTCGAGCGCGCGGGCGAATTTGAAGAACCGCTTCATCTGCTGCGCGTCGGCCGGGAGATCCGGCAGCGGCGTCGGTTCGCCCGCGCCCGGCAGGTCCTCGAAGGCGATGACTATCCGGGCCTGAAGGAGCGTGTGCTCGGTGAGCTCGATCCGGGCCGTCGACTGCTTTGCGGACCAGAAGTCGTGCTGCTGGCGAACGGCCGAGGCCGAGTGCAGGCCGGTGGTCCGGTTCACGGACCCGTACGTGTCGCAGACCGTCACCGTCCAGTAGACGGTGCGCTGCTCGGGGGTGAGGGGAAGTGTGATCACGTCTGCTCCTGAGTCGGCTGGTGACTGATCCAGGTTGCCGCCTGGAACTAAAATCAATTATACGCGCTTACTGGGATGCTGCAACCCCCTTTGATGTGAGGGGGTTGCAGGTCAGTGGCGACTTCCCAGGGGTGGCGCCGCGGGTCCGAGTCGTGAGCCGGCGCTGCGCTGACTGCCGGAACTGAGGGCAGGCTTCCCGGGCGGCGCACCGCGGTTCATGGCAAGGTCCGTCGGCTACAGCAAGGGCATGGGGGCTGTGTCGCCGACGCCCAGGAGGAGCACGTGGTGCCCGACGGTCTCCGCGATGCCGGCGGTGACCCTTTCGATGTCGAGGCGCAGGCGGATGCGTCCGGCGCCTTCGCCGTTGGCCGCGAGGTCGTGTTCCAGTTCGTCGTCGAGGCGGTCCATGGCGGCCTCGGCCGCGGCGTAGTCGGCCAGGCCGCGGGCGAGGAGCCGGCGAGTGGCGGTATCGCGGAGCTGATAGCTGGGCATCGGGGACCGTCCTTCTGCTGGCCGGAAGATCAGGGAGTGGGGTCGGCGAGCCTGCGTGCCGCGTTCACCGCCCGCGACCAGACGTCGGGGCTGCCTCCGTGTTCACGGGCGAGGGAGGCGGCAAGACCTCGGACGTCGCCGCGCTCGCGCAGGGCGGCCAGGGCGATGGCCGCCCGCCGGTCGGCTTCGGAGCGCCGCGGCGCGGCCACGGGGTGTTGTTTGACGGCGTTGCGGACGGCGTACTCCCAGGACCTCTGCGGGCCCCCGTACTGGACGCTGAGCTCTGCGGCCAGCCCCGGGTGGTAGCCGTCGCGGTCGATCGCCTCGTTCGCGTACTGCTCGGCGAGCTGCGTGGCGGTGAGCGACTCACGGCCGGCGCGAGCGCTCAGCTCGGCTGCGAGGGCCTCCTCGAGGGCGGAGGGCCGGCCGACGGGTGCCGCCTGCTGCGGCCCGGGGCGGCGGCCGGCCTTGCCGAGCTTGTCCCCGGTGCGCTTGCGGTCGAAGTCTTGCAGGTCGCCGACGCGGAAGCCGGGGATCATGCGGCCGGTGGGGCCCTGGACCGGCTCGTCGACGGGCTCCGGGAAGTAGCCGGGGTTCGCCTGCCGGTACTTGCGGATCACCGAAGGCCCGCTGAACTTGAGCAGTTCGGCGGCCTTGTTGATGGAGACGACGTCCCCGGGGGCGAGCTCGTACAGCTCAGGGTCGGCCTGGAGGACCTTGCTCGCCTTCTCCTGCTGGAACCAGGTGTAGAAGTCGCGGAACTGCTGCTCGTCGTAGAAGTCGGTGCCGTCGATGCGCTCCTTCTCCGGGTGGCGGTGCTCCTCGGGCTGCTCGAGGCGCAGCTTGTACCAGCGGGCCGCGGTGCCGGCGCTGGCGCCGGTGAACTCGCGGATCCAGTCACGGTTGACCACGGCGCGGTCGCCGATGACGCGGCGCTGCGGGTTCAGGGCCTTGGACATTGCATTCTCCGGTTCGGGCCGCGGCCCTATACTGAGGGCCTGCTCCTCTTGTTCTTCCGGCGCTCAGGTGCCGGGGGCGAGTCGAGTTGGTGATGGTGGTCGGCGGGACGTTCGGCCGGGGTTGCCGCCCTGGGCCGACACCCCCGTGAGGGGGTGCCTTCCGCCGTCCACCACTTTTGCCGCTTGTTTCGTGTAATCAATATGACGCTCTTGCTGGTGGCTGTCAATCTCGCCGGCACCGCCTGCGAGGTCCCGGCGGAGGAGATCCGGTTCTGGCTCTACCACCGTGCCCGGCTGGAGCTGGCCCGCGAGCGCGGCGCCCACCGGCCCAACGGCTCGGCCGCCTGTCCGGTGCCGCATGTACGGGCGGAGCGCCTCTTCTTCCAGGAGCCGCTGAAGGCTGCGCCGGGCCGGGACCGGCAGTGCGCCCCGGTCCAGCGCCCGCTCCAGCTCGCCGCGCACCATGTCCATCTGACGTCGACGGGCCGCGTCGGCGCCTAGGCCGTCGAGGAGCTGGTCGAGCCCGCGGACCGAGAGGAACTTCGACGTCTGCACGCCGCGATTGTCGCGCACCGGGCCCGGCCCGTTCGGGGAGACGGCCGGGTTTCCGGACTTTCTGAACCCCCTTTATGCGCGCACGCGTACGCGCGAGCGCCGCCGGGTCGAGTCGGTCGTGGGAGAGGCTGGACCGCCCGGCGGTGCGCCCTGCGTCCGGCCGATGCTGCCACCGCTTCGTGGCGTACGACAGGTCCTCCCGGCAGGCGTCGAGGAACGCGCCCTGGGCGGCGACCACCGCCTCAGCCTGCTGCTGGAAGCGGTCGCCGTTCTTCTCGTTCAGGTCCAAGTCGCTGGTCGCGGCGACCTGGTCCTCCGCCGCGGCGATGACCGCCACGGTGCCGCACAGCCGTACACCGTGCAGCGCGCCCATGAGGTCGCTGGCGATCCCCCATAGCTGGGGCAACTGGCCCAGCAGTATCTTGTCCGCCGCCCGTCCTCCCTCGCGCCGCAGGTGGGCGAACTGGTAGGCGTAGCCGAACGAGCGGGTGGAAGCATCCAGCAGCCGCTGGTACGACTCCGCCCGGTCTTCCCTGCTGTCCAGCCGGGATGGGCTGCTCAGGGGGAGCGCCGAGTACGCCCGGCCCCTTCGTACGGTGCGGCCGCTTCGGGAGGCGGGCCGGCCCGGGTTCGACCGCCTGATCCGGGTCGTGGTCCACCTCGGCGGCTTCATCCGCGCGGACGTGCTCTGGGCCTCCTGCCAGGGCGGCGTCCGCCTCCTCGACGGCCGCCAGCGGTTTATCGGCGCGGCCGGGACGGGTGAAGGCAGCGGCGCCGAGGGCCGTCTCGAAGCGGCCACGCCGACGAGAAATTGCCGCCTCGCACCACCTGATGCACGGAAATGCAGGTCAGTCGGCCGTCTGGTCATCCGGCTGAGTATCACGCCATGCCGCCCGAGCCGCGGCAAGTGCGCGGCGGAGCCCGCGCAGCGTTCGTCGTAGACGGGCACGAAGGGAAGCCAGCAGGCCAAGAGTGAGAGCCGCACACAGGGAGCCCAGGAATTCGGGCACGTGGCCCTGGCGGGCAAGGCGGAGCACCCACTGTAGCGGCGCCTGGAGGCGCTCGCCGAGGCGGTCGACGGCCTCACCATCTCGGTGTTTGCCACCACGGCACTGACGACTCACACCGCCGGCGGGAGCGCTACCCGGAGCCCACGGGCCGGTGACCTCAGCGGCACCGGTTCGTTAAGCAGCTCGTCGTCGCGCAGAGGAGCCTCCGGGTGGCCATGGCCCCGAAGGCTCCGTACCGTCTTTGGCGGACGCGGCCACGACCGCTCCGAAGGACCGCCGATGCGCACTCCCTCTCACACGAAGAGCCGGTACCAGAGGCGGTACCGGCTCCCGGTGGCGTCGCGCTGCAACACGAGGCCGCAAGGTCCCTGTTCGGCTTTTGGTTGGAGTCAGCAGCAAATCAGGGCAGGGCCAGCCCCACTCGGTGCAAGCCCAAGTGCGCGGATAGTCGCAGTGCCTGCAAACCTGGCGCAAGCCAGATTGGGGCATGGGCGCATCAACTCGTTCACTACCACGAGGGACTGACACTTTCCACGATCTTGATGGCGGTACCAGAAGTGCAGGTCACCGCTGCGTACGCGACAGGATCCTGACTCTGCGTGGCAATTTTCGGTCTCACGCATCCATAGATGCGTTAGGGCGCCGACGCATCAAACCCCGTCGAAAGACCTGGCACAGGGACGCACGGCCTCTTGCGGCTGCCACCATCTTGTCCACGCACCACGCCACGGGCGGCTGCAACCGCCCCAGTGGTTCGCCTGGTTGGAGTCAGCAGCAAGGGGTCCGGCAACCGTGGGTCGCCGGACCCGAACAACAGGGAGGCCCTGTGCCCAAGCCCCGTTACGCCGTTTCCTGCGTGGAGAGCGGCACCCCGCCCCACCGCCGCCTCGGCGGCGCCGAGGCCGTCGTCATCATCGTGATCATCACCATGGCCGCCGCCCTGGTCACCTTCGCCGGCATGACGCTGCCCGTCGCGCTGCGGCTTCTTCTCGGCGCCGGACTGATCGCCGTCCTCCTGGTCGCCTTGGTCACTGGAACCTCCGCCCGGGGCCTGCGTGCCGCCCTGCGCGCCCTGCTGACGTCGGCTGCGTGAGGCGATGGTTCATGTGCCGTCCCGAGAGACCGCTCACCACCAGCAACAAGGCGCTGCGCGAGCTGCAGGAGTGGCTGCGCGAACAGCGGAAGCGCACCCGGCAGGGCTACCGGGCCCTGTCGGTGCGGGCCGGCTGTCATGCCACGACGCTGCAGCGTGCCGCCTCCAGCGAGACCGTGCCGAAGCTGCAGACGGTGCTCAACTACGCACGGGCGTGCGACGCCTCGCCGGAGGAAGCGCGGCTGCTGTGGAAGCGGGCCCGGTATGAGGAGACCCGTCTCGCGCGGGGCGGACGCGGTCGGCCCGCCCCGCGCCGGGAGTTCATCCGCGACTTCGTCGATCTGGGCGCGGCCCTGGTGGAGCTGTACGAGAAGGCCGGCTCCCCGCCGCTGCGCACCATGGAGCAGCGGGCTGGCGGTTACGGCGCCCTGCCACGCAGCACCGGGCACCGCATCGTGACCAAGCAGGCGATGCCGCACGGCCTGACGCAGTTCCGGGCGTATCTGCGGGCCTGTGAGGTGCCGGAGGCGGACTGGCCGGACTGGGAAGCCGCTTGGACGCGCGCGTGGCGCCGCGAGAAGTCCGACGACTTCGCCACCCTGGGCAACGCCAACGCTTCAGAGGCGGAGCCCTGGTTCGCGGAGCCGAGTGCGGTGTTCTTCGAGCCGATCGCTGCCACCGTCCAACGGGCCGGGAGGATGCACCGAGCGGAAACCGGGCCGAAGCCCGGCTTCCGCTCGGATACTGGATTGAAGCGTGGGCACTACCACGACGAGGACCGCTGGCCGGCCGTCCCGACGCGCGATGAGTTCGTCCGCCGCCAGCGCGCCAAGGTCGACGCTCTCGCCCAGGGGGAACAGAGGTCGAGACGACGGCCCCGGCGGGCCGTCCCGGAGCAACTGGCCATCGCCGTGGGTGAGCCTGCGCCGGAGCACAGCGCGTTCTTCTGAGAGCCCCGCATCCTAGTTGGACCCGTTGGTTCCAATGGGTCCAACCGGCACCCCCACTTCGAGCCATAAGGAGTCCGAAGACGGGACGCCTTCGCCCGGGGCCGTCGCCCGCAAGCCGGGCGACGCTGCCCCGAGAAGGTCCTGTCCTCTTAGCCCCAACAGGTCTAACTGGGCCCGTCGTCATTCCCCGTCTGTGGCATCGCTGGCGGCCGGTACGACCTGGCACTCGGTGAACGGCCGGCCGTACCGCCGCAGGATCGACTCCTGGATGAACTTGTCCGGCTGCCCCATCGCTCCCGTCCCCAGCACGTGCCCCAAGGCCAGGCACAGAGCGCCCTCCTCGATCTCGGCCACCCCCTGGGTGGTGCTGTAGCTCTCGTCCAAGCGGGGCTTGCGGTCCTCGAACCGCTGCAGGTGGCGGATCCTCCGTCGGTCGGCTTGGACATCGAGGCGGCGGCGCAGTGCGCACCGTCGCCGACGGCCGCCCGGAAAGCACCCGCCGCAGCTACGCCCAGGACTGGGCGAGCTGGACGAAGTTCTGCGCCGACTCCGGGGTGCCCGTGCTCGCCGTCACCCCGGGCACGCTGGTGATGTTCGTCGAGTGGCTGTGGACCCAGCCCGGCGGGAAGAAGGGCACCTGCACCGCGCCGTCGACCATCGACCGGCGGATCTCCGGCACCGTGGGGGCCAGGCCCCGCCGCTGCTGGTCGAGCACCTGGTGAAGATCAGCGCCGCCTGCCCGGACAACCTCAGGGGCATCCGCGACCGCGCCCTGGTCCTCATGCACTTCGCCGTCGCCGGCCGCGAGCACGAACTCGCCTTCAACCGGGTCCGCGACTACGCCGAGACCCCCGGCGGCATCCAGGCCGACCTGCGCGTCTCCAAGGTCCGCCCCCGCGTCGTGCCCGTCCCCTACGGCTCCCGGCCCTCGATCTGCCCGGTCCGCGCCTGGCAGGCCTGGAAGGAGGCCGCCGGCCTCACCGACCCGGACGGCTACGCCTGGCGCCGCCTGCACAACCGCTGGCACACCGTCATGCAGGGCGGCCTGACGCCCGAGTCCATCGGCGACGTCATCACTCGCGCCGGGGAACGCGCCGGGATCGAGATCCGCTTCACCGGCCACAGCCCCCGCCGCGGCCTTGCCACCTCCTCCCGCCTGAAGGGCCACGACCAGATCGTCATCGCCAAGCAAGGCGGATGGGCCCCGCACTCCAAGGTGCTGGCCGGCTACCTCGAAGTCGTCGACCAGTGGGAGGACAACGCCCTGCTCGGCGTGCTGTAGAGGTGTGGCATCCCCGTCGGGCACGCATCTATGGATGCGCAAGGGTGGGGTAGCCAGCCTTCTGACCTGCGGTTTCAGGTCAGATCCGGCTCAAAGGTGGTAATGTTTTATGTGTCGGCTGGGGGTGGCTCCAGTCGGCGCAGAGAGACCCGACCCGGCGCCATCCGGGCCAGGCCCCTCCACGCAGTTCACGAGCCCGGTCGAACTACAGGCGGCCGGGCTCACTGCATACAGCAGCCGTGCCCAGTCCGATTCCGACCGGTCGTGAGGCGGACTCAGTGACGTCACTGAGTGAACTGCACCGCCAGCGCGATGACCGCGACTAACAGACTCGCCGCCGCCAGGACGACCTGCCACTTCTCAGGGCCAGTCCACCTGCGGCGACGCTTGTTCACGTCGGTGCTCACCGCACCACCCCCTTCCTCACCCTCGGCGGGAACCGGCCCGGCTGGGCCGGAGCGTGTGGACGAGCCCGCAGGCCACGTCCACGTTCGGGTCGAGGGCCCCGAAGAAGGAGGTGATACGCATACTACTGGGGCTCCGGACGCGAGGAGGCCCTCGAGAACTGGGCGCACTCCAGGCGTCGCTGACGGAGTGTTAATTCGGCGGAATGGCTTGAGGTTAGTCGATATTGTGGCGTCGGTCACATCCAGCGGAATGACGTACTCCATGCCGAACACAGCCGGAAGCAGCCGGCGGAGGCCGCGGAACACGCGCCTCACACCAGGCGCAGTACCGGCCGGCTGTCCGGCATCCCCAGCAGTTCCCTGACCCGCGCCAGCGGCCAGGCCAGTTCCTGGGCGAGTTCTCGTACGCCCACTCCTGGACCGCCAGATCGAAGGCCTGGGACAGCAGGACCGGCTGCTCCCCCGGGTAGCCGGTGACCGGCTCCGCGGCGAAGCCGGGCTGGCCGTTCAGGGCTCGCAGTCGCTGGTACGTCCGGCTTGCCGTGGCGTCGGAGATCAGACCCAGTTCGCGGCAGCGGTACACCAGGGAGTGCACGGACACGCCCCAGGTCCGGCGCAGGCCGCCAGATGCCCCAGGTCCATCCGGCGCGGCAGCAGGGGCAGGATGCTCTCCTGCGGGGTGAGGAACTCCGCGGCGAATGCGTCCGCCTCGCGCTCCTGCCTGCTGTCGCCCGTCGCGTCACCGCGCAGCACTAGGTGGCCGAGTTCGTGGGCCGCGGTGAAGCGGTGGCGGTAGACGTCGTTGGCCCGGTTCCGGGTGAGCACCACGAGCGGGCGCGCCGAGCGGGAGGAGAAGGTGTCGACCGTCGCGGCGGCGGCATCGGCCTCCGCCGGCAGTACGACCACGATGCCGTGCGTCTCCATGCGCCGCACGAGATGGGTGACCGGGCCGTCGCCGAGGCCCCACTGACGACGCAGTGGGGCCGGCTCAGCGCATCGACGTCCGGGTGCTGCTGTTCAACCGGCCTCGGGGAACATCGGGACAGCGGTTGGCGCTGAGAACGATCTTGGTCAGGGCGTGAGCAGGCTGACCCGGTTCTCGTACTCGCGACGGGCCTTGCGCTGGGCCGGGACTGCGGGGAGGACCTGGCTGCCGTCGAGTGCACACCCCGGTCGCCTGCCACGGCGGCGAAGAACACCCGGTTCCGCCCCACGAGGCGGGGGAGCGCCCGTACAGTGACGCCATGGACATGAGCTGGGTCAAGGACGGCGTGCGCTACACCCTGAAAGTGGTCGAGCACCCGGCCTGGACGGCGCTGTCCGAATCGAGCACTCCTGGCGTGCTCCGGGCCCTGCTGCGCGGGACCGGCAACAAGATCGTCGGTCACGCGGGCCTGCGCTCCGCGACCGGTGTTGTCGCGGGCGTCGCCGCAGTGTCGGCGACGGTGGGCGGTGGGCTGGTGTACGCGGGCATGAAGCTCAAGAGCCACCTGGACGACCGCAAGGCCGAACACGACGAGGCGCCCGCGGGCGCCGTCGAGCAGACGGCCGCGAGCGCCGATGTGGTCGAGGCCGAGGAGACGGCCGTAACCGGGACTCCGCGACTGCGCGCTGTGTGAGCGTCAGGCGAAGCGCCGGCGCGGGTGCAGATCCGCATGACGCTCAGGGCGTCGCCCTTTCCGCGCGTACGCAGGACGCCACGGCGACGGCCCGCGCGCAGCACGCTCTCCACGACGCTGCGGGGCCCGGACCGACGTGCGGCCGCGCCCTCGGTGAACCACTGCTCGTGAGGCAGGAGCAAAAGTGTGTGGTTGGTGCTTCGCGCGTGGTGACATGGCCGCAGTCCCTTCGATTCAGGTCATCGCCGGTGAGGATCGTCCTCAGCGCCAACCGCTGTACCGATGTTCCCCGAGGCCGTCAACAAGCGATCGGTTGTTGGACGCCCTCTCCCGACAGGCAGTCAGCTGCCATGCTGCAGCTGACTGCCCACCTCACCCACTTGGAGAGCAGAGTGGACCTGAGCGCCACCGGCGAACCCGTCCTCGTGCAGGAAGACACCGAAGTCCACGTCGGCCTCGACCTTCAGTCGGGCACTCTCACCCTCACCCACTCCGGCAAGGACTTCACGGCGTACCACGCCATGGTGGAGTTCGCCTCTGTCCACGGGAAGCCGTGGATAGCGCAGAAGGTCAAGTTCTCGGCCAAGGGGCCGGACGGCAAGTCCGTGGCATTGACCGTGGATCTCCTCAACGACACATGGGACGGTCCCCGGGCTGGCGTCCCCGCCTCGATATGGCAGGTCGTGGCCCTCGCTGCAATCTCCGCCGGAGACGTCGGCATCACCTACGCACCTCCCGGCCGCGACTGAACACGGCCATGGATGCGTTTAGGTGGGGTCGGCGGTCGACGGCTTCCTGGTCCGCTGCCAAGGCGCGGGCATCTCCCCGCCGTCGCCGAGTGCACGGGAGGGCTGGAAGGAGCTGCGGTGCGCGACGCGCAGTCCCTCCTATGACCAGCAGTACGTACGGATGCGGATTGAGGTGGAGCCGTCCAGGTCGACGGACACCTGATAGGCGACCCGGCCGTCTGCCCAGTCCAACCTGGCCATCACGCTGGCCCACCGCCAGCGCCCCTGCGACCACAGCCACAGCGCAGGCGGATCTGTTGAGGGCTCGGCCCTGGGCCGTCCTTTGGGCGCCACGGCCGCGCTGGTACCGGCTCGGCCACCATCCAGATCACTTGTTCGATTGCAAACGTTCGCCGAACCCTTGCAGCCAGGCCCTCTGCTCGCCCTACCCCGGACCGCATCCCGCCCGACCCGGCCGACCTGTGTCCCCGGGTGCACCCGGGCCCCGGCACATCCATGCCGGGGCTGAGCTGCGCAAACATCGCGCGCGCAGCACTCCCGTCAGGATAAAAAGATCGGTCGCCACCGCATCATTTGTAATCGAATGTCTCCCGACGGATGGTAAATTTACTACCCATTGACGCGCGGCGGGATTCGTGACGGCTTCAAATTTACAGCGACAATTGCGGCGGGTGGGCATTGCAAATCAAATCCGCCACAGTTGCGTAATTGGATTTAAAAACGTGCTAACGTAGCGGTCAGCAGTCCACACATGGGAGTGCGCCCCGCATGCCTTCACACCAGCTCACGGGGCGCACCTGGCCAGACGTGGACCCGAGGGCCTGCCCCCTGGCCGGGGCAGGTCCTCAGCGCGTCGTCGCAGGTCAGTCCATCAGTTCTCGCACTACACGAACCGCGTAGTAGACGAGCTGCAGCACTACGACCACCGGTCGAGGCGTGCAGATCAGGACTCGCACGATACGACGACGCTTCATCCCCGCCGGCCTGGGCTTCTCGGGCTCAGGTCCGGGCATACGTCTTGCCACCTCCCTTCAGGTATCAGGACCACCAAGCGGCAGCCCCCCGTCAGGGAACGGGGAACGCGAATAAGCCTACAGCAAAGAACCCGCCCGGAAATGCCACTCTCGGCATGGGTTGGGAGCTGGGGCTTTTCTCCAGCATTTCTTGCAGCGTAAGGTCTGTAAGGTTCCCTATAGAGCCGCAGGTCAGGGTCGGTAAACGGCATGCCCACGTATTAGGGCGCCGTCCGCGCACACCCCCGCTGGTCGGAGGCCGGTGCGGGCCGGGCCCACGAGCTGGGCCCGGTGGCTCAGCGGGACGTCCCGGCCGACCGGTGCGGCACGGGCATCTCGCCGCCCTGACCCGCCTCCCGGGAGACAGGGGACGCGCTGCGATGCGCGACGCGCAGACCCGGATGCGGCCACCAGTACGCCCGGGTCACCATCGCGGTCGAGCCGTCGAGATCCACCAGACCTGATAGGCAACCCGGCCGTCCGCCCAGTCCTGCCGGGCCCGGACCCTGGCCCACCGCCACCGGCCCCGCGACCTCAGCCACCGCGCCGGCGGATCCATCAGAGGCCAGGTCCACACGATAGGGGCTGGCCCATCCTCCGGGCGCCACGGTCGCGCTGTGACTAGCTCCGGAATTCCCTCGTTCACGCGTTCTATTTTAGGTCGGTGTCGCGCCCGGCTTCTTCTTGAGCTGGCTCTGCTGACGCCGCAGCTCACGGATCCGGTCCTGCTCCGCGAACAGCCGCCGGTTCTCCTCCACCAGCGACAGGCGCTTCGGCTTGGCCGCCCGTTCCTTCTGCTTGGCCGCCCGGCGCTCCTTCGTGAACGCCTGCGCCCTTTTCTCGCAGTCCGGGTGTACCGGCTTGCCCCGGCTGGGGCCCTGCTCCCGGCTCACCCCCACCTTGCCCTCGATCAGGTCGGCACACATTGCGCAGACGGCCGGGCCCCGCCGCCGCGGCGCCGGCGACGTCTTCCGCGCCGCCTTCGCCGCCCGGGTCTCCGTCGACCCGTCGGCCCGGGTCACCGTCACCGGCGACGCCGGCGACACGGTGTAGGAGCGCAGGTCGTCCGGAGTCGCCCGGTGCTGCTGCCCCTTCCTGCCCCCGCGTACGGGGATTTTGCTGGTCATGAGCGGAAGCGTAGAGCGCCGGGCACTCGACCCGCGGCAAGAACGACACGACGGTGGGCGGGACCAGTTGGTCCTGCCCACCGTCGCGATGAAGCTCAGAGAAGCTGTGGAGGCTTCCGGGGCGGTGGAACAGCCGGAAGGATCTCCCACAGCGGTCGTCCGCCCCGGACCCACTGCTCCAGCGCCCGCCGGTCGACCAGGTGCAGACGCTGCTGCCGGGCGAACTCGCGGGCGGGCCCGGAGATCCTCCCGTTGGTCACCATCACGACGACGTCGCCGCCGTGCACCGGCCGCCCGGTGCCGTTGAGCGTCTGCAGCTCCGGAGTCCCAACAGCCGAGCCGTCCAGCCCTTTCCTACGGTGCTTGCACTGGATCACCCACATTCGGCCGAACGGATCGTGCCCCTTGACGTCGGCGCCGAGGTCGCCCCGGCCACCGCAGCGCAGCGCGTCACGGGAGCCGTCCCGGGCCAGCAGGTCACGTACGGCGTGCTCGAAGGCGCTGTGGTGCATGGCGTCCAGCTGGCCGAGCGAGTAGGTCAGGCCCTCAATCCGCAGCTGCGCGGACCGCATCTGGTCAACCTTCTGGTAGACCCAGCCCGCGCCTACGAGCAGCACCAGCAGGCCGAGCATGACCAGGACCCACCAGTGCACCCACACCCACTGTCCGACCTTGACCAGCACCAACCCGACGACCACGAGCCCGCCCAGCGCAACGAGCAGATCGTCGTCGCTCTTGCGCCGCCGCCGGCGCGGGCCCACCGCAAGACCCCCACCGCCACCGCGCACAGCCTCCTGCGACCATCCCGGCCTGTGTGATCGGCGCCTTCATATCCCCTGTTCCTGGGCACATTCCCCCCTCGCCTGCAGCTCCCCGCCGCCTTCATGAGAGCACCCGGCGCCGGCAGTCGGCCCGTCGTCAGGATCACCCGACCGAAAATCGGTGGCAGACCCCAACGGGTGCGCACAGTCGAGGAGTTGGTCGCCCTGGATTGTCAGTGCCCCTCGCTACCGTCGAATGTTGCGCCGAGGAACACCCGGCCCCGCCTGGGGGCATTGCCCCCTTTCACCCCCGAGGAGCGCCCGTGACCTACGTACGCCCCCACTACCGCCGCGACGGCACCTACGTCAAAGGCCACAACCGCCGCACCCGACCGCGCACCGCACAGCACCCTACGACACCCCGACGCACCACCCCACGGTCTCGCCCGGTCCCCGCCGGACCGACGACCTACGTCCACCCCTACTACCGCACCGACGGCACCCGCGTGCGCGGGCACCACCGGACCATCAGCCCCCGCACCGTCGCCGTGGCCGCGGGCACCGGAGGCGGATTCCTCCTACTGCTCCTGATCCTGCTGGCCCTGTCCGGCGGACCGGGGACCGGCAGCAAGACACCGGCCGGCACCACGCCGTCGCACTCGGCGTCGACCCCGGCCGCTCACCACGGGTAGGTCTCACCCGCACGAGAAGGGGGCCCGTCAGATCTGACGGGCCCCTTAGGGCAACAAGGGCGGACGCCGCCCCGCCGTCCCGGCCGACAAGACCGACGCCGTACGCACCGCCTACCTGGAAGGCTGGCCGGTCCATCGCCGCCCTCGCCCGCGACCACGGCGTCAGCCGCGGCGCGATCCGCACGGCCCCCGCCGACCTCCTGCCCGACCCCACCGCCATCGAGGAGGACGTCCTGGTGCCGGAGCGGCACGGTCGGCGAGGGGTCAGGCCATGGCGGGGAACATCAGCTGACGGGGGGCGTGCAGTACGTCCAGGACCCGTTCGCGCCAGCGCATCGCCCAGTGCACGCAGTTGGAGCAGCTCTTGTGCTTGCCCTCGCACTGGGGCAGCGGCGCAGACCAGCGGGCGTCGCGCGACCAGGCGAGGGAGTCGGCGGAGGCCAGGTATTCGGCGCAGGATTCGAGTGCCTGGGTCTTCAGACCGAAGCCGTGCAGCCGCAGCCTGGCGGCGGCCACGGTGGCGAGCACGGCTTCGACGTCCTTGACTGACTTGCGGCGGCACACGGAGCCGACCCCGATCAGCGGGTAGTCAGCCAGCCGCACGCCGCGCTTGTCGTACAGGTCCAGGCAGGCTTCGTAGTCGGCTGGCCGCCAGCCCTGCACGGTCGGGATGATGTCGACGCCGGGCTCCTCGGCCATCAGGTCGACGAAGTTGCCCACGGTGCGGTCGATGTGCTCGCGCACCGACAGGCCCGTCTTGGCGATCATGCCGGGCTCGCACATCCAGTCCTGCGGCCCGGCCCAGACCAGCTGGCCGATCTCGTCGCGATACCGGCGCAGCTCCCGGACGTAGGCGTGAGGGCTGACTGTCCAGCCGCCGTGGTCGCCGAGTTCGGAGAAGGCGCCCGAGTCGCACACCCAGGCCTCTGCGGCGCGCGGCAGCGTCGCACGCCCGGCCAGCGTGGAGCGCGAGACGCACATCGGCACGCCCCACGTGGAGAGCCACTTGGCGTGGTGCCCGCCGATCCAGAACATCGGCCCTTCGGCCGGCGAATCGCTCGGCTGGAAGCCAAGACCGTACTCGCAGCGGCAGACGCAGCTGCCCACGGTGCAAAACCCGCAGTCCAGGCACTGGTCGTGGTAGCAGTGGCCGCAGGTGTAGCGGACGGCGGGCGTGCACCTGCACGTTTCAGTGTCTACCGGCGGCGTCAGCCTCCGGGAGGGTGAGGCAGTCAGTACAGCGTTCACGGGAGAGTCCTTCGAGTTGGTGAGCGGAGCCGGGCTCGGGGTTGCCGCCCCGAGCCCGGCAGGGCGGATCAGTGGGGGAGGGGGTCGCCGGTCTGGCCGTGGCACGTCACGGTGAAGGCGGGATCGGCACACCGGGCCGCGAGCTGGGAGCCGCTCCAGTCCTCGGCCTTGACGGACTGCACCAGGTGCCCGACGGGACACAGGACCAGGACCCGGCTGTAGGAGGTGCTGCGTACGACCGGAGGACCGCCGTGGGGCAGAGGCCCGGGGCGCTCGGACAGCTGGCCGAGCACCTCGGCGGCCCGCTCCTCGCAGACCTCGAACAGGCCGAACTCGTCCTCGGCTGCGTCCACGCGGCGGTGAGCGTCGGCAGCTGCGGTTCGCGCCCGGTACACCTCGGCCAGCGCGTAGGCGGCCTGACGCTCACGGGCGACGGCGAACAGCGGCTCCATCTGTGCGCGCTGCTCCAGCAGAACCTTGGCAGCGGCCTCCGCGATCTTCGGGCGGACCGCCCGGACGGACGCGAGGGAGGCGTCCTGGTTGCACAGGACCCGGACCAGCTCCCACTGCTCGCCGGCGACCTGCTTGAAGGTGGCGGTGAAGGTCAGCGGGATACGGAAGTGGGTTGCGACGCGCACGGCGACTCCCAGCAGCGGACCAGGAGCGACGGAGTCGGAGAACTTGGGGCAGAGCGTGAACAGGGCGGGCCGGCCGCCGACCAGGCCCGGGACCCGGAGTTCGGGGAGACCAGCGCTGTGGTCGTAGGCGGCGGATGGATGCGCGGTCGGATCGGGGGAGTTCACGAGGGAGCCTCCTGGGTGGCTGCGGTCGGGTTGGTGGGCGGTCGGCCCGGGGTTGCCGCCCCGGACCGGCCGTGGGGGAAACGGGGAGCGCCGCGGGTGTCGGCGCCCGCGTCAGGTCTCCGCGCTGGGCGGGGTGCCGCGCTGCCATGGGCCGAGGACGGCCCGCGGCTCGCGCACCCCTCGTCGGCGTTCGCCGCGCGCGGCCAGAAGCAGATCGAGGATCCGCCGGCCTTTGACCTCTGCCTGGTGGCGCAGGGCTGCGGGCACCTGAGTGGGGAGGATCACCCGCTTCGCCCGCAGGTCGATCTCCAGCGTGACGGTGCGCACCAGGGGGCAGGCATTCTCCTGGCCGGCGTGCAGGTGCAGCCGCGCCTCGACCCGGTGGTCGAGGGGGGTGAGCTGTACGTACTCGTTGCCCCAGGCGCGGTCCTCGACGTCGGGAGAGATCCGCACCCGGGCGGGCACCGTGCGGCCGGTGGGCACTTCGCGGTCGTTGAGCGGGGCGGTGGGGTCCTTCTCCCGGCGGGTCACGTGCTCATGGAAGGGGTACCAGCCGGGCCCGTAAACGACGGCTTGGGCATCCAAGACGTACGCCCAGTCGCCGAGTTCCAGCTTCACGCCGTACGAGTAGCGCTCGTTCCACGGGGCGACGTAAAGGTCCAGGGACGGGATTTCGTGGGACGGCGGAGCCGGGTCGCGGTGGGGGAGGGCGGGCAGGTCGGCGGGGGAGAACGCCGTGCGGGTGTTGCCCAACTCGTCCGGGCCGTGCGCGCCGTCGCTCGCCACCTTGCGGACCAGGCGGGGGACCGCACGGTCTTGCACGGTGACGCGCAGGGCGACAGCCGAGCCCTCGACGGCGATCAGCTCCTGGAGCTCCCAGTCCGGCCGGGCCGCGCGCAGATGGTGTTGGACATCGCGCAGCGCTTGGGAGATACGGCGGCCGAGCGGGTCTTCCGGGTCCGGGCCGAGGGTCGCGGGCAGGACGAGGGCGGCGTCCGGGTGCCACTGGTCGGACAGGACCTGCCACGGCCCGGGCTCCAGCAGGGAGGTGACCTCGCTGGCGAGCTGCCCAGCCTCAGTCAGCTCGTGCAGGACGGTGGCGGTGAGGCGGGCGGTGGACGGTGCGTCCCACGGGCCGCCCAGAACCAGGCTGAGCCCGCTGCCCGGGCTGCCCAAAATGGCGCTGAGTCTCCTGCCCTCCAGCCAGGCCTCCGCATGCCCGAACCGCACGAACAGCCCCGGCTCACCGGCCCGTCGGAAGGGAGCGCCAGTGGTGAGTAGACGGGCAACGCTCTCCAGGGGCGGATGGGCGTCGCGGGCGTCAGGCAGGGTCGGGGCATAGCGGGCGACCGCGTCAAGGATGCGCGACGTGATGGCGGGCGGGGTGTGCGCGCTGATGCGCGCGGTGCAGATTCGGGCGGGGCCGGTGGGTGACGGCGCGAACAGGGCGGCCTCAAGCTGGCCGTGCAGCTCGCGTGTGCGCAGGGCCAGCCGGTAGCCGCCGGGCAGGTCGGCGCAGGTGCGGTCTCGGCCGTGCAGCTGGTGTTCGACGATGGTGTCGGAGATGGAGTAGGTCGGCGAGGCGGGCTCGAACTCGTACATGGCACAGGCCTCCAACGGCGGCAGTCGGAGCAGTGTGAGCGGGGCGGTCAGCGGGTGATGCGGGCCCGGGCGCGGTCGGCCTGGGCGTGGACGGCATCGGCGTGCGCGGCGGCGCGCACCTGGCCGACCCACTCGGCGGCACGCTGTGCCAGCCCGGCGAGGCGGACGAGGGCGGCGTCCTGGTGGCGGCGGGCGCGGTCCATCAGCGCTGCGTGCTCGGCGGTCAGCTCCTCGGCGGCGTATGCGGCGATCGCTTCCGCCCCGTGGCGGCGGGTGACACGTCCGAAGGGGCAGGAGCCTTCTTCCTGCTCGATGACAGCGAGGTCGGCGGCTGGCCAGCCGGTGGCCTCGTCGCGCGGGCCGAGCTGGATGTCGAGCACGCACACCGCGTCCGGATCGTGCAGGCCGTCAGCCTGGTAGCGGATGTGCGGCCGGGGCACGGGGCGGGTCTGGCGCTCGGTGTGCACGCGCCACAGTTCGGGGGAGGGGTCCTCTTCGTCGTGGTGGAGGCGGTGAAGGTAGGAGAGAAGGGCGGGCAGTTGCCAGGCGGGGGTGCCGAACGGCACGGCCGGCATGGCGAGCCCGGTGCGGGCGATCAGGCCTGTGTGGTTGCTGACGGCGGCCTGGGCGACGAACAGAGGGGCGCGGAGGCGGAGTTCGGAGCGGAGCATGGCGAGGCCTTCCGGGCGAGCAGCGCGCAGAGAGGGGGAAGGAGGAGGGGGCCCGGGCCGGACCGGTCAGGTCCGGCCCGGGCAGCAGGTCAGGACGCGTCCTCGGAGTTCTCGGCGCTCGCGCCGTCAGGGGTGTCCTCGGAATCCTCGTCGGTCTGGCCGTCGGTGCCAGCGGCCTCCGGCTCGCCCTCCTGGTAGGGCTCGTCGTCGACGATGGCCTGTTCGACGCTGGAGAGCGGGTAGCCGATCTCGGCGAGGAAGGACAGCCACGTGCGGGCGTCCTCGCGGATCTCCCGCAGCTCGTACACCGACGAGCGGGCGGCGCTGTCGGTGCGCCAGGTCCGCCCCTCGCCCATCCGCTTCTCGAACGACGCGGCCAGCACCGCGAAGTTCAGCAGGGTGAGCTTGGCCGGGGACGCCGACTTGGCGCGCTCAGCCGGGTTGTCGTAGCCGGTCAGCTCCTTGACCAGGTCACGGCGGCCCGCGTCGCCCACCCACTGAGCCACCGGCTTGGGGCAGCAAAGGAGCTGCTCGGTGACGAACGCGGCGAGCGGCTTCGGCGCGGTCTTGCGGCCGATCAGGTCCTTCAGCCACCCCTGGCGAGCCTTCTCAGCGGCGCGGTAGGCCTTGTTGCCCGCCTTGACGTACTCGCGGGACGGCTTCGAAGGCTTGGTCTCACGCGCCGCCTGCGGCTGCTCCTGGGCCCGGTCGCCATCTGCCTCGGGGGCGTCCGCCTGGGGCGGGCGGTGGCCGAAGCGGTCCGGGTCGATGCAGAAGTACTCGACCTCGCCCGGCTCGCGGGGGTTCTCGGCCCAGGCCGCCACGTGGCCGGGGCAGGCGGCGTGCGCCTCGCTGCTCAGGGGCTCGCCGTCCGGGCCGGCCAGCTCGCTGAGCGGTTCGGCGGTCTGCGGAAGATCGCCGTCCTCGACCAGCCGCACCCCCGCCTCTTCCAGCTGCGGGCGGACCTGCTCGCGGGCGAGCCGCTCGGCGCGGTCGTCACGCTCCCACTGCACCTGGAACTCAAAGCGGTTCTTGGCGTAGGCCTCCAGCAACCGCTCTACGGCGGCCGGGTCGTCGTCGAACTCGCCCAGCATAGCGAGTACTTCGAGGTCGAGGTCGTATGCACCGGCGCCTGCGAGCAGGGAACGGGTCCGCTCGCCGACTGCCTTGGCGGTCCTGACTGCGTGGGAGACCTCGGTGCGGGACCGGCCGGTGAGCTGGGCTACCCGCGCCTGCTTCATGCCCGCGTCGACCGCGCCGAACAGGGCGTCGGCCTGTTCCAGCTCCGTCAGACCTCGGCGGTAGTCGTCGTCGTTCTCGATGAGCTGGTCGATGAAATCCTCGCCCGCCTCGCGCAGGGAGGGATCGAGCACATACGCGGGGACCTCGATCGCGTCCCGGTCTTCCTCGCTGTGCTTGGTGGCCCGGGCGGCGTGGTAGCGCCGGTGGCCCATCTTCAGTTCGTAGGCGTCCTCGCCGAGCGGGAGGACCACCACGGGGACCTTCACGCCGTTGGCCGCGATGGACTTGAGGAACTCCTCGTCCAGATTGAGGTCCTGGCGGACGTTGTTCTCGTTGACGCGGATCTGGCCGAGACGCAGGGTGACCCGCTGCATCGGTGCCGTTGTTGTTGCGGTTGCGCTCACGGATTGCTCCTCGTGTGGTCGGGTTGGCGCCGAGCAAGTTGCCGCTTGCTCTCAATAATCAATTATACGCGCTTTGGGGGTGAGGACAAGACCCTTTACGCCTGGTCGTCGGCGGTGTGGTGCTGGCGGATCGCTTCCGCGATGGCCTCGGCGAGCGCCTCGATCCCCTCGGGCGTATGCACCTCGCGGAACGAGGCGATCTCGCCGGTAGGGTCGAGGTTCGCCCACAGACACAGTTCGTCGTAGTCGTCGACGCAGAGCGTGTACGTGTCGGCGTCGGGGGCGTCCAGGCGGCCGTAGGTCTCCCAGGTCCCGGCGCCGGCCGTCCAGTCGCCCCCAAGGATCTCGGCGACACGAGCAGCCACGCTTGCGGGGGTGGTCATGGACTTGGGTCCTCTCGGGTAGCGGGCCCGGGAGCGTTGCGCCCCCGGGGCCGGCGGCGTCCATCGGTCGGGTCAGCGCAGGCGATGCACTGACGGGCGGTGCTGCCGTTATTGGTGTCGCAGTCGCGGTACTTGCGGATCGTCGCGGCCATGGCGGTCCTCCGAGTGCTTGATCGGGGGGGGGGCGCATGAGTTGCCGCTGGGTAGCCCCTCGGCGGGCACGGGCAGGACACCGGCCAGGGCCGACCATGACGGCGACCGGAAACCCCGACCACGGGTCATATCTGGGTTACGCCGTGACCCGAGGGGCGGGCAGTGCCCGGTGCCCTCGGGCGGCGGGGTTCAGTCCTCGTCGGGCTGCATGATGGTGATCACGGGCTCGCCCCGGTCGCCGGGACCGATCGCGCAGACGAGCTGGACCGGCCGGGCCTGCGTGGTACGGCCGTCGCGCGGAACCCGCAGCAACTCGACGGTGACCCGGTCTCCGCTCCCGTCGCTGCGCCGGATCGCGTGGTAGCTCATGGACAGCACGTCCCACAGGCGGCCACGCTCGTCCTGCGGCACCTGCCGCTCGCTGTCGCCGTCGTTCCAGGCCACGCAGCCCTCCCATACGGCGCTGGTGAGGGCGACCGGGACGCGGAAGCCGGCCTCCCGGGTCAAGTCGGCGTCGGCGGCCACCAGAACGCCGTCGGCCAGGGCTTGAGCGCGGGTGTAGGCGTGGATGATCTCGCCCGGGTCGGCCAGGGGGACGGACCGCATGGCGTCGTCGCTGACGTCGGGGTCGCCGGTCACGGCGGCGTCGTGCAGCACCGAATCGATGCGCGACAGCACGTCATCCTCGCGCGCCGCGCGTCGGGATACCGGCTGCTGCGGCGGGGAGCTGGGGCCGGTGGGCGAGTTGGCGGCGGCCTCCTCGGCCATCGAGGCGTGCACCGCGAGCATCGTCGCCAGGCCGTTCGCCCTCTCCGTGTCCCCGGCGGTCTTGGCCTGGGCGCGCTTCTGCTCGAACTCGTCCCGGATCTGCTCGTGGCTGTAGCCCTGAGCGAGCTTGACACGCACAGTCTTGCCCACGAGATCGACTGCCTGGGCGGGCAGATGGCCGGGCAGGCTGCCGCGCTCCTCGGCTGCCCGCCTCCGGCGCGTGACGGTGCGGGCCGCGCGGTGGTCCTGCGCTGCGGCCGGGCTGGACTTCCCGGCGCGGCCGGCGTGGGCAGTGGCCATCTCGGACGTCTCGGGCGCCTCGACGGCCAGGGTGTAGAACTCGTTCGAGTGGACGTGGACGGTCCATTTCTGCCCGGGGGTGTCCTCGGTGAGCCGGGCCCGCGGCTCGGCCTCCCATGCCTCGAAGGCGCGTGCCGGGTCGACCGGCACCATGTTGCCGGTCGAGGCGTCGTAGGCGCGGCAGGACTGGGCGGCTGCACGGATCTGTGCAACCCGGTTGGTCCAGTTCCGGCGGATCGTGGTCATCGTGCGTCCTCCTGTAGGAGTTGGTGACGCCAGCGAGTTGCCGCTTGCTAGCGAAATCAAAAATACTCTTTCGGGGTGGAAGGTTCAAGCCCCCGGTCGTATCAGTCGGCCCCGAAGACACAGTCATCGTTGACCGTGATCCGGACCGGGATCGTTCCGTCTGGGCTGACCAGGTCGCCGGGAACCTCGCCGGTGTCCAGATGGATGGCCACCACCAGGCCTTCACTGCGCTTCCAGTAGGCATAGACCTGTGTCCCCCCGGTCTCCAGGCACGGCAGCGTCGACCGGTCCTTGCGGCGTGGGTGCAGAAACCGCGCACGCCGGTTCAGCGTGTCCGCGCGGCGCTGGCTCATCCGCATAGCTGTTCCTCCTCCAAGGGGGGCCGGGCCGGGCAGCCACACCCGGTACCGGCCCAGGTGGTTGTGTGGTGTGTGTCAAGACGGGAGTTGGCGGCCTTCGCCTGCTTGGCTGCCACGCTTCGCGTTCGGCGCGCCGGTAGGCCTCGACCTCCTCGGCCCGGCCGTCCGGCGTCCAGTCATGCGTCAGCCGGTCAGGAACCCAGTCCCGCACTGACCGGCTGCGGTCCCGGCCGCGCTGCACCAACGCGCGGCCCTCCTCGACGGCGCGCCATGCGATGCCCTCGGCGGCCGTCTGGCCGTAGCGGGTCAGCGCGGCGCCGTCCCAGCGGGACCCCGGGCGGTGAGCCGCCACACGCAGCCCTGGACGGCTTCCCGGCCCCTGAGGGGCGGTGAGTAGCAGGGCGCAGTGTCCGGGCTGCGTCTCGACGGTGGGGGCCCATCCCGCCGCCTCGGCCTGGGCGGTGAGGCGGCCCAGGTTGCGGGGCCGGTCGGCGGTGGGGGCGGTGGGCGCCGGCGCTTCGGCAGGGGCCGGGGCCGGCTCTGGGGCAGCGGGGCGCGGGCTGCTGGCGCGGCGCGTGGTCGTGGCCATGTCTGAGCTCTTGCTCGGGTTGGTGCCGGGTGAGCTGCCGCTCACACCGGGAGGCAGTGGGGCTCCCGCCCGGGCCGGTCAGGCGACCGGCCCGGGCGGGGTGGTGCTCAGTTGCGGCGGTTCCGTGGCCGGTTGTCCCGGGGTGCGGTGCGGCTGGTGCTTCCGCTGCCGCGCTGGGCCTCGGCCTGGGGGCGGGGCACCCGCTCGGCCTGCCGGTACTCGACGCACGGTTCCGGGGTCAGCGGCGTACCGGTGACGGGCTCGACGCTGTACGCCTGCCGGATCTCGTTCGCCGTGAGCGGCCGAAGCCAGAAGTTGCCGATCCTCCAGCCGCGTACCGATTCCGAGCCGTCGGGCGCGAAGGTCCGCACGACCAGTCCGCCCGTGGCGCCCTCGCTCATGGCCGCTGCGAGCACAGCGCACACGCGCACGGCTTCGGCCTCGTTGATCACGACGCCGTCTCCGAGCACGGTAAGCCGCTGGCCTTCGATGAGCTCGCCATGCGGGGTGCTGGCGCTGGCCACCATGTGGTGTGTCCCGTCGCCGAGAACCGAGTCCAGGAGCGACAGGTACGCGTCGGCGGCGCGGTCGAGCAACGCATGCGCGGTCTCGACGGCGGTGCTCATCTCCTCGTCCGTCACGTCGTCACTGACGGGCGCGGGCGTCCACCGCATCGCGTCCATGCCGAGATCCCCGCTCGGTTCCTCGTACTGCCCCTCAAGGGCCTGCCGGATGTGGTTCTGGTACTCGCTCATGTCCCCTGCCTTGGGTGGTTGAGTTGGCGGCAGGTGAGTTGCCGCTCACCCGCAGAATCAATAATACGCTCTCGTGGAGGGGCGTCAAGCCCCAATCACCCCCCGGGGAGTGCCGACTTAGGGCGACTCGACCGCCCGCACTGTCGTACGGAAGAACATGTTCCGGGCCAGACTGAACATGACCCGCTGAATCTTGCCGGTGCTCTCGTGCTTGCCGTAGATCTCGACGGCGGCCAACTCGTCGTCCTCGTAGGTCACCTGCAACACCATGCCTTCCCACACCTCCGGCCACGGTGCGGGCTGGTTCGCCGTCCTCGGGCGTGCGAGTCCGGCCAGACTCCGCGTCGGGCGGCGCTCGATCCTCACTCGCTGCCCCCGGCTGATCGGTCCTGTGACGGCCATGCTGTCCCCTCCTGTACTGGCTGTCGCTTGGGAGGGTGGGGCGATCGGTGGCCGCCCCACCCTGGGACCGTCACCGCGTCCGGCCTGCCCGCTGCTCCTCGGCGGCCGTCAACAGCTCGTTGACCCCGTGACGGGCATGGTCAGCGCGTACACGCTCGGCCACCTCGTCGGCGGACGGCAGTCCGAACCCCCCGTCAAGGGCCAGTACTTCGTACGCCTCGCGCCACCCGCGCACCTGGCACTCGACGGCGGCGCGGGACGCACACGCGATGGTGAGTCCTCCCACCGTCACGGACAGTGCGCCGATCCCGTCCGGGCTGACTGCCGCGCTGCGGGCCCGGACCTTGGCACGCCGGGGCGCGTCGTCCAGGACCACAAACGAATTGATGGTGAGTTCGGGTTCGTGCAATTCGCCTGCGTCGACCTGCTCGGGGAAAATCCTGTCGAGCATCGCGGCTGCCTCACACCAGCCTTCCCACCAAACCCGCGCGGCGGTAGGGTGCCGGAATTCGATGATTGCCGTGGGGATCTTGAGAAGGGGAATGAGCGTCAGACCGATATGCGCGTCGGTCTCATGCTCTCCGGCAAGGTGGATCGTGAGACGGCTTACCGCGTCAACGGTTTCCGTGTCCAAGGGAGCTCCTCTGTTGGTGATTGAGCCTGAGTCAGGTTGCCGCCTGAACTCAGAATCAATAATACACTCCATGGGGGTGGTGGGAACCAGAAACGCGCCGAAACCTGCAACAACTCCTGCGTCTTCTCCTGCGGATACTCCTGCGCCTTCTCTTGCGACATCTCTTGCACAAGCCCCTCAGGGAGGGGCCACGTATCCGCAGGTCAACCACGGTTTCTGTGCATGGTCAGGGGTCTGACATCCCCTCTGCTGCCACTTACCCCGCGCCCGTTGAAGGAGAGTGAGGAAATAGGGTTGGTGTGTAGGGGGGCGGCTTCGGGGATTGGGGGTGGGGTGGTGTGTGGTTGCGCGTCGGCCGGGGCCGCCGCGCTGCCAGCAACCGCCGCAGTGCGGGGGTGGGTGTGGGTGGGGGAGGGCCAAGCCAGCTACCGGCGCCCAGCTCTCCCACCCTCTCCACCCCCGGCCACCCCTGCCCCCGCACCCCGGGACCCTCCACACCCCTTCATCCCTCTGCCGTCCCCGGCCTGCCGGAGGCAGGCCAACCCCCCACCCGCTTAACGTGGTTTTGGGGCCCCGAAACCACTCACCCCGGTATTCCGTGGTGTATTCTCATTCCTGGAATAGCAACGACATATCCCTACCCATAAGGGAATCGGAGCTTCCCCAAAAAACCACCCTCACAAGCTACCTGAAAGCCCCCCAACCCACCCGCCCACAAAACCAGCCCCAGCGTGCCGAAGGCACGTCCCACCCGCAGGGGTCGGGTCTGGTTAGCGTGTGGAGTGGCGGCGCGTCAGGGACTTGAATGGCTCAGCGAGCATCGGCCCGGCCATGGGTGGTTGGAGGGTGTCTCGTGTTCCCGCCAACGGTACATGCTGCATCAGTCTGATGCAGCATGTACACCGGAACCCGACACGAACGAGTGCCCTCACCCCTCGTAGCCAGCCCGGCCCGCGCCAGCGGGCCCCAAGGTTCTGGAGGCGCAGCCGGAAGGACCGTCAGGCAGGGGAGCGCAGCGGACCTGCCAGCCAGGCTGGAGCGAAGCGGAAGCCTGGCAGAGGGACGAAGTCCCTCCGGGCCGGGAGCGCAGCGGACGGCCCGTCACCGAGCCTGCGCAGCAGGCTCGGTGAGCGGGTGGCGCAGCCACCC